>NZ_DAMDAY010000033.1:5953-11259 GCF_032093475.1 Lysinibacillus sp.
AAATTGCACTAAGAACCTTTACAATAAGGGCAGCAACTGTCAATAAAGCTGCACCCTTCATGTAGCTTTTCATGCCAAAACGTTGCGACATAAATTGCCCTCTTTCCTTCTTAACAATGCCCATAGTATAGCATATCTCCAAAGTTTGACGCGCCAGGTAGCACTACTGTTCCTATAATGACTTATTTATGTACGCAAAAAAAGTTATTGTTCAGCCTAAAAGGTCATCGCAATAACTTTTCCATGCATCAACTATTCATTTGTTTAGCTAAGAAGTTAGCAGCTGTTTCCACTACTTTGACTTCTACCTCACCGACAAAGTGTACTTTTGATAAGACAATAATACAGCCTATTGGATCACCGTTTACCATAATAGGTGTCGCACAATACGATTTTACCTGCTCATATTGTCCAGGGACAATTTCAATCGTTGTTTCCATTTTTTCAATTTTTGTTGATCGCTCTTCCATGAAACCTTCCGCAAAGGATGTAATGCGACGATTAATATATTCTTTTTTACCAATCCCTGCTACAGCAATTACTTCATCACGGTCAGTGACAAATGCTGGTGTTCCTAATGTTTCATAAAGTGTCTCAACATATTCTCTTGCAAATTCCCCTAAATCATTGATAGGAGAATATTTTTTTAATATGACTTCACCTTCACGGTCCGTATAAATTTCAAGAGGGTCGCCTTCACGAATACGTAGCGTCCTACGAATTTCTTTTGGAATAACTACACGCCCTAAATCATCAATACGACGAACAATTCCTGTTGCCTTCATTCTAATGCCTCGCTTTCGCTACAATGAAATTTTTATTCAACTATAGTATGGTTTTTATTTAAGTAATCTATGCAAAAACTGATGAAAAAGGATTTCGCAACCAACAATTTTTTTCATAAGCTATTACGTCAATCAACTCCATATTAGTTTGCCCAAGGAATAAGTTTCTATAATTAATTCATAAAAAATGTATATAAAAAGGCCATCTTATCTTTTCCGAAAAAGATAAGACCGGCCTTTTTGCTAGTGCTGTTTTTTTGCTTTATCAATAATTTGCATGAGCTCTTCCAACAAATCAAATGGTTGATATTTTCCACACTTTCGCTCATCTATTGTTAATTTTAACTGCATGCCGTCCATACCAAAACCGACAGCACGTTCAAATTTCATCGATTCTTCAATGATTTTACTGCCATCAACATTGGCTGTTCCCTGTTCAGACAACAGAATTGTAATCAGTTTTTGCTTTTCCTTTACAGATACTACTCCTGCGCCAAGACCCCAAACCTTCATTCGTGCTATTCGCAGTAAACGCTCTGTTTCAATTGGAAGATCGCCAAATCGATCCTCTAATTCCTCCATGATTTCATCATATTCCTCTACTTGATCCATTGCCTTAATGCGTTTATACATTTGGATTTTTTGATATCCATCCGGAATATAGACGTCAGGAATATACGCATCAACACTTAGCAATATTTCGATATCTGGCTTCTCTTCTTTTTTTACACCTGTTTGTCGTTCAGCAATGGCGTCTTGAAGCATTTGAGAATATAAATCAAAGCCGACTGAATCAATAAAGCCATGTTGCTGCGCTCCGAGTAAGTTACCTGCGCCTCGAATAGATAAATCCCGCATGGCAATTTTAAAGCCTGAGCCAAGCTCAGTAAACTCTTTAATTGCCTGTAAACGCTGCTCGGCTACATCTGTCAATACTTTGTCTCTTTGATACATAAAGTACGCATATGCTACCCGGTTTGAACGTCCAACCCGTCCACGTAACTGATAAAGCTGGGCCAAGCCCATTCGATCAGCATCATGGACGATTAATGTATTCACATTCGGTATATCAACACCTGTCTCAATAATGGTTGTCGTAACAAGGACATCATAGTCACCCTCTAAAAAGGCTAAAATCACTGATTCCAATTCTGACTCTGTCATTTTTCCATGCGCATGACCTATTCGCGCCTCAGGAACGAGTACCTGAATCTCCTCTACCTTACGGGCCATATCTTCAACTCGATTATATAAATAAAACACTTGTCCGCCACGTGCCATTTCTCTCTCAATTGCTTCTCGCACTAATGCTCCACTATGTTCCATTACATACGTTTGGACTGGGAAACGATTGGCTGGTGGTGTTTCAATAACAGACAAATCCCGAACACCTACCATAGACATATGAAGAGTACGTGGGATTGGTGTAGCCGTTAAAGTTAAGACATCGACATTAGTCTTTAATTGCTTAATTTTTTCCTTATGTGTCACACCAAAACGCTGTTCCTCATCAACAATTAACAAACCAAGATCTTGGAAAATTAAATCTTTAGATAAAATTCGGTGTGTTCCGATAACTATATCGACTTGCCCCTCTTTTAAACCCTTTAATGTTGCAGTTTGCTCTTTTTTAGTGCGGAAACGGGATAATAATCCAACATTAATAGCAAAGTCCTGAAAGCGCTCACGGATTGTTTCATAATGCTGCTGGGCCAAAATAGTAGTAGGGACAAGGAAAGCTACCTGCTTACCGTCTTGAATAGCCTTAAATGCTGCGCGAATGGCTACCTCTGTTTTACCATAGCCTACATCACCACATACTAAACGATCCATGGGGCGTTCTCGCTCCATATCTCGCTTTACTTCAACAATAGATCGAAGCTGATCCTCTGTTTCTTCATAAGGGAACATGGCCTCGAAATTACGCTGATCATCATTATCAGGTGTAAAAGCATGCCCTTTCTCTGCTTCTCGCTTGGCATAAAGCTTAATTAAGTCATCAGCAATATCCTGTACAGCAGAGGATACCTTCGCCTTAGTTTTTTTCCACTCTGCTCCACCTAATTTATGTAGCTTTGGTTCACGATCTTCTGATGCCACATATTTTTGGATTAAGTCTATTTGCTCTACAGGTACATACAATTTATCGTCAGCACGGTATCGAATATGCAAATAATCTTTATGTGTACCATTGACCTCTAGCGTTTCCACACCAATATATTTACCAATCCCATGATGAACATGCACAACATAATCACCCGGCTTAATTTCTGTATAGCTCTTAATCCGTTCAGCATTGGTCATTTTTTTTGTTCGCGCTTTTTTCTTTGCCTGCTGCTTAAAGAGCTCATCCTCTGTCACAATTGCTAAGCGCTGCAACGGTAATTCAAAGCCACTCGATAAGCCACCATCAACAATATAAATCCCAGGTTCTGCTGGTTCACCTATTGTTGTATGAATATCGTATTCTTCAAGCATTTGCTGAACCCGTTTCACACGTTCTTTATCCCTTGCAACAATTAGTACCGTAAATTTACCAAGGAACCAGCGTTCTACTTCACTTTGTAGCAATGCCATCTGCCCGTGAAATTGCTGCATAGGCTTGCAAGAAAAATTAGTTGTTTTATTAAATGTGATCCCTGAAAATGTTCGTGAAAATAACGAAAACGAAAGCTTTTGTTGTGGCAACATCGCTAGTATTTCTTTTAGCGTGAAGGCGGGTTTGACATCATGAACCATTTTTCCTTCTTCAATTAATGATAAAAACCATTCATCCTCTTCACGTTCCCATGCATCCATAACCTCTTGAATGCGTCCAAGCTCATCGAAAAGCACAATGCCATCCTGTGCAAAGTAATCTCCCAGATAGGCCGTTTTATCGTATAATAATGAACCATATTTGTTGACGTAATCAGGTAAGTTTCCTTGTTGTAACAGTTCAATATCATACTGAATATGCTGATACAGTAACTCCTTAGTTTCCTGTTTTTTGACCTTCTTTAAGCTGGCTGCTAAGGCGGATTCCAAACGACCAGATAGCGACTGTCTTTCTGCTTTAGTCAGAATAACCTCTGCAGCAGGAAGAATACGAATTTTTTGCAATTTATCAATAGAGCGTTGGTCGTCTGCTGAAAATGTCCGTATAGAGTCAACCTCTGTATCAAACAATTCAATACGAATAGGCGATTCTAAATAAGGAGGATAAATATCTAAAATGCCTCCACGCAACGCAAATTCTCCAGGTGTTGTCACCATTGAATTACGAACATAACCCATCTCAACTAATGTTTGTAACCACTTATCAATTTCGATATCATCACCTATAGCTGTTTGTAAAAAATATTGTTGCCAATGTTCCTTTGGCTGCATAATTTTCCTTAAACCTGCTACGGGTATTACATAGATAGCCTTCTCACCTCTAGCTAAACAATCAAGTGTTGCAATTCGCTCTGCACGTAATTCAGGTGATGCCACAGAAAGATCTGCTGCAATGAATTCATCAGCAGGGTAATAATGTACATATTCTTCACCTAATAATCCAGCAAGCTCATCAACCATTTTTTGTGCCTGCAATAGATTAGGAGAAACAATATAGATGGGCTTCTTAACATATTCAAATAACGCATCAACCATTACTGGTCGTGCGCTTCCTGTTAAACCTGTAATAAGCTGTGATGCAGTTTGACCGCTCTGAATTTCCTGTAAAAATGATGTAATATGTTTATCCTGCGACACAAGTTGTCGTAAAACCTCCACAGTCAAAAGCTCCTTTCAGCATAAATTTCTATTTGTATCTTTTTTCAGTATTCTTCTCATACTTCTATAAAGGAAGATACTTGTATTCATTTTTTCAGTGTGATCGCAGAATTTTTCGATCAAGCATGAAAAATTCTATACATAGCACCGAGGCGTAGTCTTTCTATTACTCTAGTGCTATTTTAAATATCTCTATTATTGGCTATTTTATAAAATGGAAAAAGGCCTTGAACACACATGAGTGCGTCAAAGCATCCTTCCAATTATTGAATCCATTTATTGAGTGCGTGATAATCTGGATATTGTCTCAGCGAATCCTCACATTGCTCACAAATGCAGTGCACAGTCGTTTGTCCATGTTGATCTTTCTCAACATAATCATCTGCTTCTCCCAATTCGAAAATATGCAGTTTTCGAATTGTATCATCTGCATCAAATGGTAGTGTCCCTATTTCTACTTCACAATGCCGACATCGGTAGCGAACTGACATCTCCAAATCATCCTCCTTTAAGCAACTTTCTACTTAAAGTATAGACATTTATAAAAAGGATTATGCACTTTCCAATGTCGTCAACATTGCAATCACTTCAAAATTAGAGAATTATTTTGTGCTTGTAGTTAACACTATTCAAAACAAGCATTTAGCTGCAGTTATAGTATAAGGCACATTGTAGCTCATCCTTAAACCATTCCAATTATCCACTGACTTTAACAAAAATTTTTTAGTTGTGTTCCATTTATTTGCTAGTGTTAAAGTGATTCAT
>NZ_DAMDAY010000033.1:11269-24132 GCF_032093475.1 Lysinibacillus sp.
CACATCAAGAAACGGCTTTGAAAGAGATGCTTCGACTGCATTTACAGATTTTTCGATGGCTTCTTCCATAAGAACCTGATCGTCCTTTGAAAATTTCGCTAAGACATAGTCTGCAACTTTCATGCCCGCAGGTGGACGATTAATTCCTACTCGAATACGATTAAATTCCTGGGTACCTAAATGTTGAATTAAAGATTTAATGCCGTTATGGCCGCCTGCACTACCTTTTTGTCGCAGACGCAATTTTCCTGTTTCTAAATCTAAGTCATCATAAATTACAATTAAATCCTCTACATCAATATCAAAATAATCCATAAGGGGACCAATACATTCCCCTGATAAATTCATATATGTTAAAGGTTTAACAAGTAGAACCTTTCCTTCAGGTCGATGTACAGTTGTGTACATTCCATTAAATTTTGAATTTGTTAAAGGCGTCCCCCATTTTTCTGCTATCGCATCAATTACATCAAAGCCAATATTATGTCTTGTATGCTCATAAGGTTTACCTGGGTTTCCTAAACCAACAATAATTTTCATAAGTACCTCTCTTCTTTCAATCTAATAGTCATTATTTTACCATACAGCACACATAGAAAGCATTTTGTACAATTCTTAAACCGCATAAAAAATAAGGCTAATAAGAAAGCTCAACTTTCTTACTAGCCTTACCTATTATTTATTTTTATTCTTGCTCTTCCACACCGTCTATAGTCTCTTCTTCTACTGAAGCAGGCGCTATAATCGTTACTAATATATAATCATCTTCATCAATAACTTCAACAGGTATATGATCTCGAATATCTTTTACAGTTAAGGATTCTCCAATTTTCAATGTTGAAATATCAACATCAATCGATTCAGGTAACTCTGCTGGTTTTACCTTCACTTTCAATTCTAAGTTAGGCTGCATTAAAATACCGCCCTCACTCACACCGACTGACTGACCCATTAGTTTAATCGGAACATCAGCTTCTAACTCCTCAGCCATATTAATGGCTAAAAAGTCGACATGATTTACTTCATCCTTTAATGAACATTGCTGTATTTCTGACACAACAGCATTCACTTTTTGCCCCTCTAACTCAAGTGAAAACACACTATTTTGTCCATTTCTCTGAATGGACTTAACAAATTCTTTTGCAGAAATAGAAATTGGGGTTGAATCTAATTTATAGCCGTAAATAACCGCAGGAATGGCTCCCCCTTTTCTAAGTTGGGTTAATGTCGAACGATGCCCAGTTTCGCGCTTTTTAACACTTAATACTGTACTCATACTTCTTTATTCCCCTTCCAAGAAAATTATTTACGCCTTATCAACAAGCAATATGTTGTAGGCTATGATAATATTTATCTCTTATTATTTGATAGAGTAAATATTATTAAGTCACATTTTCTATTATACCCCTTTATATGAAGAATCACACAAAAAACACTCGATTATTTATTCCCAAGATGAACTTATGTCCGAATCATTTAACATAAAAAAAAACAAATCCATCTAAAAAGATGGATTTGTCTATATTTATTATTAATCAAATAGTGTACTTACAGATTTGTTTTCATAAACGCGAGAAATCGCATCAGCCATCAATTTTGCTACAGAAAGCTCAGTAATTTTCGGAGACTTTTTCTCGTCTGCAAGCTGAATTGTATTTGTCACAACTAACTCTTTAATAGCAGAGTTTTCAATACGTTCGATTGCTGGACCAGATAATACAGGGTGAGAACAGCATGCATAAACTTCCTTTGCACCAGCAGCACGTAATGCGTCAGCACCAATTGTAATCGTACCTGCTGTGTCAATAATATCATCAATCAAGATTGCCACTTTACCATCTACATTACCAACAATGTTCATAACTTCCGCAACATTTGGTTTTGGACGTCGCTTGTCAATAATTGCAATCGGTGCTTTTAAACGTTCAGCCATTTTGCGAGCACGTGTTACCCCACCATGGTCAGGTGAAACAACAACGATTTCTTCTGCTGGAATACCTTTAGATTTGAAGTAATCTGATAATAAAGGTACTGCCATTAAGTGGTCGATTAAGATATCAAAGAAACCTTGAATTTGAGGTGCGTGTAAATCTAGTACGATTACACGTGTTGCACCAGCAGTCTCTAGAAGGTTCGCCACTAATTTAGCTGTAATTGGCTCGCGCGCTTTTGCTTTTCGGTCTTGGCGTGCATAGCCATAATAAGGCATTACAACGTTTACTGTACGAGCAGATGCGCGTTTAACTGCATCCACCATAATTAAAAGCTCCATTAAATGTTCGTTTACAGGTGCAGAAGTAGACTGCACGATAAACACATCACAACCACGAATACTTTCTTCAATGCTAATTTGAATCTCTCCATCACTGAAGTGCTTAACAGAAGATTTTCCTAATTCAACACCCATTTCCTGCGCAATTTCTTGAGCTAATGGATTATTAGAATTAAGAGAAAATATTTTTAATTGTGAGTTTGCATAATGATACGGCATGATGGCCTCCTGTTTAGTTGATAATTATTTTGAATTTAATTTGCTTACATAATTAGGTTTGTTTTCTTGTCTTGCACGCGCAATTGCAAGTGCATCTTCAGGAACTTCTTTTGTAATTGTAGAACCTGCTGCAATAAATGAACCTTTTCCAACTTTCACTGGTGCTACTAAGTTAGTATTACATCCTACAAATACATCATCTTCAATAATCGTTTTGAACTTATTTTTTCCATCATAGTTTACTGTAATGGAACCACAGCCAATATTGACGTTACTACCGATTTCAGCATCACCAATATAACTTAAATGCGATACTTTCGTGTCATTATCTAGCTTGCTTTTCTTCACTTCTACAAAGTTACCAATTTTCACATGACTACCGATCTCTGAAAGCGGTCGAATATGAGCATATGGTCCAATTGCTGTATCTTCTGCAATAGCGCTTTCACGTACTACAGAGGAATGTACAGTTGTACGATCACCGATACGACTATCTGCAATTTGAGTGTTTGGTCCAATAATGCAATCCTCACCAATAACAGTAGCACCCTCAATCATTGAACCTGGTTGAATGATTGTATCACGACCAATTACTGCATCTGCGCTAATATAAGTTGTTTCTGGGTGGATAATCGTCACACCATTACGCATATGTTTTTCATTAATTCTTGCACGCATTAATGTCTCTGCCTGTGACAAAGCTACACGATCATTGACACCTAACGTTTCTTCAAAATCATCCGTCACATATGCTTCTACAATATCGCCTTGTTTTTGTAAAATTTCAATGACATCAGGTAAATAAAATTCGCCCTGTGCATTATCATTTTTCACAAGCTTTAATGTTTCAAATAACAGTTTGTTATCAAAGCAGTATGTGCCAGTGTTTATTTCTTTTACTAATTGCTGTTCTGCCGATGCGTCCTTTTGCTCAACAATTTGTTCCACCTGTCCGTTCTCGCCACGTAAAATACGACCATAGCCAGTTGGATTTTCAGCAATCGCTGTTAAAATTGTTGCTTTAGCATTTTTAGCTTGGTGATGTTCGAATAAAGCCTGCATTGTTTCAGGTCGAATAAGGGGTGTGTCTCCACAGACAACTAAAGTTGTACCTTCTTCATTACCTAAAATTTCTTCAGCCTGTTGAACAGCATGTGCTGTCCCTAACTGTTCTGCCTGCAGAACATACTCACTTTTATCTCCTAGCTGTAATTGCACTTTTTCTGCACCATGTCCTACAACCGTTACAATGCGATTTACATCTAACGTTTGAATATGATCCACCACATGTTGTACCATTGGTTTCCCACATACTGGATGGAGCACTTTATATAATTTGGACTTCATACGTGTACCTTGACCTGCAGCCAAAATGACAGCAAAAACATTGCTCATCTGTAAGTCCTCCAATACGCTCATTTTCTCTTATGACTATATAGCAAAATTCATCTATTTTCAAGGCATGTAGAGTTGACAAAAAGATGAATTACAAAAACCACTGCACCATATGCTCGAATGTCATGAAGTATATCCTAAAAAAGCTCATATTCTCTTTTTATCAAAATAAAAAGAACCCTTCATACATGAAGAGTTCTTTATATCTTTTCATAGATTCATTTTGTAGCAAATCCCCAGTGAGGTATTTATTTCCTTTTGATTAGACACCAATTCCTTCTAATTCTTCTTCTTTAGTCGTTTCCTCTATTTCACTAGAGTTATGATACTCGTTTAAAATGATCTCCTGAATTTTATTGCGAGTATCCGAATTAATTGGGTGTGCAATATCTCTAAACTCCCCGTCCGGCGTCCTTTTACTTGGCATTGCGACGAATAAACCAGTATTTCCATCAATTACACGAATATCGTGAACAACGAATTCATTGTCAAGTGTAATGGAAGCAATCGCACGCATGCGACCATCCGTCTGTACCCGACGTAATCTCACATCAGTAACTTCCATTTTCTCACCACCTCTCTTCTTAGATGCCTAATTGAAAATATCATATTCTCGATTACCGAATATTTTCCTTTTTATAGTCTATCAAATTTTCTAAAAAATTTGAATACTTATTAGAATAATATTTTTTCTTATATACGGAATTTTTGACAATTGTTTGTCAGTATTAAAAAAGCTCACTAAACAGAACGCGTAGTTCCCTTTAGTGAGCTTATCAATTTATGTTTATTTAACCATAGCAATTACTTCTATTTCTACTTTTACATCTTTCGGAAGTCGAGCTACCTCTACCGCTGAACGAGCTGGTTTATGATCACCAAAATGACTTGCATAAACCTCATTCATAGCTACAAAGTCATTCATATCCTTCATAAAAACAGTTGTCTTTACAACATTTTCTAAAGAAGATCCTGCTTCTGCTAAAACTGCTTTTAAATTAGCGAAAACTTGATTTGTTTGAGCTGTTATATCGCCCTCTACCAATTCCCCTGATGCTGTTAATGGAATTTGCCCTGAGCTATAAAACATTCCGTTAACAATAATTCCTTGTGAGTATGGTCCAATTGCTGCTGGTGCATTTGTTGTTGCTACTACTTTCATTTGTCATGTCCCCTTCTAGAAAAATAGTTACCTTCACTTAATGCAATTGTTCGATCTTTTTCATTAACTTCATGAAGCTTTACAAGTGAATAATAATCATCTACTAAAGTTTCGTCCGCATGTTCAGCCTCTACAAGCACCGCTATACCTGCTAACTGACAATCAAACTCCTCTAATAGATTTTTCATACCGTTCATCGTACCACCGACCTTCATAAAGTCGTCAGTAATTAAAACACGTTGTCCACTTTTCATGCTTCTTTTTGATAATACCATTGTCTGAATTCTTCTGGAAGAACCAGATACATAGTTAATACTTACTGTAGAGCCCTCGGTTACTTTACTATCTCTTCTCACAACAACCACTGGTACATTTAAATGTCTTGCAATCGCGTGAGCAATAGAAATACCCTTTGTTGCTACAGTCATTATGACATCAATTTGTTGATCAGCAAAAGCAGAGGCAAATACCTTCCCTACTCGATTAATTAAATCTGGGTTCCCTAGCAAATCTGTCATGAATAGGTACCCACCTGGTAATAATCGATCTGAATGTTCAAGCTCTGCCTTTAAATCCTGAATTACTAAACGTACTTCAGTCTCGGACATTTTCGGAATATATTTTACTCCTCCTGCGGCGCCCGGCACTGTCATCAATAACCCGATTCCTTTTTCTTCGAAAGTTTCTTTTACAATCGTTAAATCCTCACTAATGGATGACTTCGCAGATTGATATAATTCTGAAAAATAAGTTAGCGGGATCAGCTGATGTGGATGTTCTAGTAAATAGTACGTCATATCAACTAGTCGTTCACTACGTTTCCATTTCATGCGACCCTCTCCTAAACACGAATATTTATAGGTAAAATTAACACAAATTTGCGTTTCTAAGCAAGTGTATTTCGCTCACCTAAAATTCGAACTGCATAAACTTCCTCACAAAAACCACGTAAACCATTATAGATGCGGCTTACTCGAGCTTCACTATCCACCAGACCAAACACAGTCGGACCGCTTCCACTCATCAATGTGGCATCTGCACCAAAACGCTTCATTTGTTCCTTTAACATCACAACTTCTGGATGTAACTTAAATGTTACAGTTTCCAGAACATTCCCTAATGAAGAGCATAATAGCTCATAATCTTTTGTTTCAATAGCCTGTATCATCTGCTTAGTATTTGGGTGTTCTAAGCCTTCAACCTTCAATCCTCCATATACCTCAGCTGTAGATACACCAATTTTAGGCTTTGCTAAGACCACCCAACAGTTTGGTGGGGCTGGTAATTCCTTTATTTTTTCCCCACGGCCTGTAGCTAATGCTGTGCCACCATAGACACAAAATGAAACATCAGAGCCAATTTTAGCTCCCAATTCTGCTAATTCATCTATCGATAAACCTAAATCCCACAGCTCATTGAGACCCTTTAAAGTAGCGGCTGCATCACTACTACCGCCCGCTAGCCCTGCTGCAATGGGAATTTCCTTTTCAATTGTAATGGATACACCTTGTCTAATGCCGTATGTATCTTTAATGAGACGCGCTGCCTGATAAGCAAAATTACGATGATCATTTGGTACAAAATTATCAGTAGAGATTATTTGGATTTCTCCATCTTCTCGAGATTCAAGACTAATACGATCAGCTAAATCGACTGTTGTCATGACCATCTCTACTTCGTGAAAATTATCTGGTCTTTTATAAAGCACATCTAATGTTAAATTGATTTTTGCAGGCGCCTTTACATAAAGCATATTTCTTCCTCCCTTATAGCTACACGTATAAACAGTTCCTTTTTTTCGCGCAAGGTTATTCATTTTATTTTACCATATTGGGCATACGAAAATGGAAAAAAAGAACCGTATACCCTCTTCGGTGTATCGGTTCTCTTTCGTCAGTTGTATTTGTTGTGTTAGTAAGGATTTTCATCCCTGCTGAATGAAACTTTATAAGTTGCCTACTTTAACAAAAATAGCCTACTTACGCTCTTGCTCACTACTTGCCCGTTCAGCCATTTCAATGGCACGTTTAACCATATTACCAGCATCTCGAGCTTTTATGCCGCCCCAGCCTTCCTTTTGCACAACATCATAAAATCCAAGTTCTTTTGCGATCTCTTCTTTTAATCGAGGTGACATGATACCTTTTCTAGGCATATAAACTCCTCCTTTAACAACTGACGAATTTAGTATGCCCGCGAAAACGCAAAACACTCATGTAGTTTTTAACATACATGAGTGTTTTGAAAATATAGAAATAAGTACTAGAAACTATTTTGCGACAGCAGCCTTTGCTTCGTCTAAAAATGTAATCTCTACTGCTTCAGTTAAAATATCTGTGTAACTATACGATACGCGCTTGCACGTATTGTCTTCTTGATCGAGCTCTACTACAAAGATAGCGCGATATGTTTCACGTAATATCCCTGCACACTCAACCGTTTTCTTGCGACCACCGTTTGCTTTTAATTGCAAACGTTTACCCAAATGACAATCCAACGACTTTTTAATGTCCGCTAAAGTTTTTGGCATTTTCGCTTACACCTCACTAATAACTAGTATAAGCGAAACGCCCAAAAATGTCAACAAAATATAATATTTTATCAGCCTCTTATAAAACTTGTCAACTTATTTTTTATAAAAAATATATATTTTTTTACATCAAAGAAAAATTGTTAACAAAAATTACTTTGCAAACACAGGATACAGTGCATCTGCTAATTTTCCAAACTCTTGAATAGAAAGTGTTTCTCCACGACGAGTTGGTTCAATATTAGCTGCCTCTAATGCCTCTAAGATCGAATCCTTATGTGCCTTACCGTTTGGCAACCCTGATTGTAGGTTATTATAAATTGTTTTCCTTCGCTGTACGAATGAAGCACGAGTCACGACAAATAAAAAGTCCTCATCTATTACTTTTACAGGTGGTTCATCATGCTTGATAAGACGAAGTACTGCTGAATCTACATTTGGTTGTGGCATGAAAACTGTTTTTGGCACAGTCATAGCAATATCGGCCTTCACATAATACTGAATCGCAATAGATAATGAACCATATTCCTTCGTTCCTGGCTTAGCCGTTATACGATCAGCTACCTCTTTTTGCATCATAACAACAAAACCGCGAATTGGCAGTCGATCATTGAGCAATTTCATTAAGATTGGTGTAGTGACATAATACGGTAGATTGGCAACGACCATAATATCTTCAATTCCTGGCATTTCATCTGCAATAACCTTCGCGACATCAGCCTTAAGTATGTCAGAATGAATAATAGACACATTATTATATGGACTAAGTGTATCTTCTAGTACCGGTAATAAGCGTTGGTCAATTTCAAAGGAAACAACCTTTTTTGCACTTCTTGCCAGATGCTCTGTTAATGCTCCAATACCAGGACCAACTTCAATTGCACCACTGTTTTCTGTTAAATCTGCATGACTCACTATATTTCTTAAAATGTTAGGGTCAATTAAAAAATTTTGACCTAAACTTTTTTTAAATGAAAATCCATACTTTTTTAAAATTTCTTGAGTACGAATAGGTGTTGCAATATCCTTATGCATTATTTTCCTCCTGATCTAGCTGTGCGACCGCCGCACCAAATTGCTTTTCTGTAATCTGAAACATTTTTAACCTTTTATGAAGCTGTTTACCGTTTGTTGCTCCAATATTTAAGATTTCTCCTAGACGATCACGACGCTGCTTAGATTGAGGGTGCCCAATCAATCGTGCTGTCATTAAATCTTCTAGTGTAATATCATCTTCACTTGGCACATCATGCTGAGGGGTATAAACATGTTGTAGAGCTTCTCTTATATCTTCGTCAGCAGCATGTTCAATCCCTAACCCTTTACCGTTCTTGGCAATCGTTTTGGCTTTTGGTAAAAAGGCATGTTTCACACCTTGAACATGCTCTTCAATAATGGCACGTATTCGACGTCCTGGATAGTCAGGATCCGTAAATACTATAACACCACGTTTTTCTTGGGCATGCTGAATTCGCTTCAATGTTTCCTCTGAGATAGCAGACCCATTTGTTTCTATAGTATCTGCATGTACGGCACGCTTAATAGCAGTCGTATCATCTTTTCCTTCAACAACTATGATTTCTTTTATTTGCAAAAAGGCTCCTCTTTTCTATCTACCTTATCTTCTGACCATTTTACAACTGCATGATACTGTTTGTACAGAAATACAAGGCTGGAACGAGCCTAATATCATTTCAGCTTACAGAGTTTATCATTATACAGTGCTTACAAAATCTTTTGCTAAATAGCTCAAAATGCCTTGCCTTGCTTGTGCCGATTTTTCTGACCAATAGCAGTTAAAGCTAATTGAATTGAGACAGCAAATACGCAGCAAAACCCGTGATTTTTTCTACTATACCTGCCCCTCAAGAACAAAAAATCTTATGTACTTGACTCTTTTCCTTGCACTATCAATTTTCATAGTCAAATTAAAAAGCTTTCCTGCCAGTCAAAACAGGAAAGCTCCATTTGTGAAAAAACATTTTGATTAATTTTACAATTTTTTTAATTTAATACTTTAATACGCACTTTCTTACGTCCCCAGTTACGTGCTTGGGCATCTGTTTGTACAAGTATATCGATCTTATTACCCTTAATTGCGCCACCAGTATCCCCAGCAATAGCTGTACCGTAGCCTTCAACCCATACTTTTGAGCCTAATTTAATAACAGATGGGTCAACTGCAATTACCTTTAATCCAGAATTTGAACGTAAGTTTATACCAGTTGCTGATGTACCTGAACAACCGTCACAATATGGTGTATAAGCTGTTGCCGTTACATAAAATTCTTTGCCGCTAGCTGGCTCTGCTGAACCACGTGATACAGTTTGTGCACTTGCAACAACTGTTTTAGTGCCAACTGCAACGACTTTCTTTTTCGGCTCTTTTAAAACTTTTTCAGATTGTAAATTTTTCGCTACAACCTTACCATTTTCTTTGACAATCTCATACGTACGAGAAACTGAGCCATTCTCGCCTGTTGCCACTACCTTTTGTTTACCCTTTTGCAATGAAGCATCCTGCTTCTTTTCAACTGCGAAATCTAAAGAGTCTTCCACTACATCGATAACCTTTTCTACGCGAACTACTGTGATTTTACTCGCCGGAGTAATAACGTCCTCCAGGTTATTTTCGACACGATCGAATTCATTTAACTGAATTCCTTGTTGTTTTAAAAAGTTAGCGACCGTAGTCGAAGTGGACCATACTTGTCTTTTATTTACGCCATCGACAAGCGCTACTTGAAACGCTTTTTGAATATCGATTTTGTTTTCTGCACCTAGTTCAGTATCTAGACCCTGTGCTAAAGTGTCATGTTCAGATACTTTAATATTTGCTTCCTTCAAAATGTCTTTCACAAGTGTTTCAGTTGTCCAAACTTTTGACTGATTTCCATCAACTGAAATAGTTACTTCTTTTGCCTGTTCCCATTGAATTGCTAATCCATTAACAATTTTGGTGTTCAGAGAGGGTGATATTTTGTCATGCTCTGCTACATCTATATTTTGATCTTGTAATAATTGTTCTACAGTTTTGGCATGTGTTGATACTTCGATTGTTTCTCCGTTTGCTTCAAGCGTTACGGCTTTTTTCGTACCTTGGTAGAGTACGAAAGAGATTACAGATACAAACAGGACAAGTGAAATAATTCTTATCACTGTTTGCTTACTCCTCAATGATCCTAAGAACAAGTTTTTCATGGAATTATTTGACATGAAAAAACGCCTCCTTAATACAAGGTTGGATTATACGGACTAGTTTTGGCACTGTCAACCCGAAAGTATTTCTCTGAAAATTGACTTCTTTGTTTTTGCCAACCATAAACCCTGTATTGGAGGCATCTAAGCTAGTTAATTGTCAATCCCAAAAAATTTTTTCGCATTGTCTGTAGTTGCTTGTCCAATTTCCTCAATTGTCAACCCTTTTAAACGCGCAATTTCCTCCGCAACTAAGGGTACAAATGCTGGTTCATTGCGCTTACCTCGATGTGGATGTGGCGCCAAGTAAGGGGCATCTGTTTCGATCATCAAGTGCTCTAGAGGTATTTCTGTAGCCACTTCCTTTGGCAGACGTGCATTTTTGAATGTTACTGGTCCACCAAGACTAATCATAAAATTCATAGCTATACATTCACGCGCTGTTTCTACACTCCCACTAAAGCAGTGCATAACACCTCCTACTGATGCTGCGTTCTCTTCGCGTAATATTCTTACAACATCTCCTGTTGCATCCCTGTTATGAATAATAATTGGCAAACCGGTCTTTTGTGCTAAATGAATCTGTTTGCGGAAAAGTGCTTGTTGAACGTCTTTTGGGGATTTATCCCAATAGTAGTCCAACCCAGTTTCACCAATGCCAACTATTTTTGGATGTGATGCTAACTTTTCAATCCATTCCAAATCTTCTTGCGTACAATCAATGGCATCTACTGGATGCCAGCCAATAACACCGTAAACAAAATCATATTGCTCTATCAATTGCATAGTTCTTTCAATGGTTTTACGGTCAAAACCAATTACAACCATTTTCTCTACTTTAGCTTCAAGGGCTCTATCTATTACCGCCTGAAGGTCTTCATCATACTGATCTGCGTTTAAATGTACATGGCTATCTATAAACATCTTCATTCTCCTAACATCGATTTTATTAAAATTTATTATTTCATATTTTTCGTAAGCATTACAAATTTGTTACAAACTATTTGGTAATGTGACATTACACTTAATCGACAACTCTACTTATAATACAAAATACCTAAAAATCCCTTTATTTCACAACGCACAAACTATTTCAGAATAATAAATAGTCCTTTTTACAACCAGATTTGAAAAGCCTGCCGAATATTTTCTATTCAGCAGGCCTTTCATAGTTTTTTACTTTACCTTTGCACCATTTTCAAGTTTCGGATCAACTGATGCTAATTTTAAAATTCCATCTTTTTCACCAGCTAAAATCATACCTTGTGACAACTCTCCACGTAATTTAACTGGTTTTAAATTCGCAACGACAATCACCTTTTGACCAATTAATTCATCGGGATTATAGAATTTCGCAATACCTGAAACAACTTGGCGTTGCTCGTATCCTAGATCAACTTGAAGCTTTAATAATTTATCAGCTTTTGGGACGGTTTCACATGCAGTTACAGTTGCCACTCGCAAATCAATTTTCATAAAATCATCAATAGTAATTTCAGGAATATCTGGATGTTCGTTAGACTTGGCAACCTTATTAGTTTCTTCTTCTTGTGGTGTTTTCACAGAACCACGCATTTCCTCACGAATATAAGCAATTTCAACTTCATTTTCCAAGCGTGGGAAAATAGGTATCCCTTTTTCTACCACTTTAATGTTTGCTGGAATAGTATTGCCGAATGTTTCAATTGTATCCCATGCTAAGAATTTGTCATCTAAACCTAACTGATCGATCATACGTTTTGGTGTTGTTGTCATAAATGGTTGTAACATGACAGCTATTTGGTGTAAGCTTTCTGCCAAATTTCGCATAACAGCACCTAGTTTTGGCTTATCCGCTTCTTCTTTTGCTAATACCCAAGGCTGGGTTTCATCTATATATTTATTAGTACGTGAAACTAGTGTCCATAGATCAGCAAGTACGACACTAAATTGCATTTTTTCCATACTTTCTTCATATTTAATACGAACTGACTCAGCTTGTTCTTTTAAACCTGCATCAAATTCTGTTTGTTGAAGATTTTCTGTAGGAATAATGCCATCATAATATTTATTAATCATGGAAATAGTTCGATTTAATAAATTACCTA
>NZ_DAMDAY010000033.1:24142-34450 GCF_032093475.1 Lysinibacillus sp.
CTAAATCATTTGCTAAATCAAAGTTTGTACGTTCGATAAATGATTCTGGAGAAAATACCCCGTCAGAGCCAAATGGCAATTCACGTAAAAGGAAATAACGTGTCGCATCTAGGCCATAACGCTCGATTAGCATTTCTGGATAAATGACATTTCCTTTTGATTTAGACATTTTACCGTCTTTCATCATAATAAAACCATGGGCAAATACCTTTTTTGGTAATGGCAAATCTAATGCCATTAAGAAAATAGGCCAATAAATAGTATGGAAGCGAACAATATCTTTTCCTACTACATGTACATCTGCTGGCCAATATTTGTTGAACAATGTCTCATCATCTGAAAGATATCCTAGAGATGTAATATAATTCGTTAATGCATCCACCCACACATAAATGACATGCTTTGGATCCCCAGGTACTTTAATTCCCCAATCGAAGGAAGTTCTTGATACAGATAAATCTTCAAGTCCTGGTTTAATAAAGTTGTTAATCATTTCATTTTTCCGTGATTCGGGCTCAATGAATTCTAGATTTTCTTCATAATAAGCTAATAAACGATCGGCATATTTCTTCATATTAAAGAAATACGATTCTTCTTTTACTTTGTGCACTGGTCGACCACAGTCTGGACAATTTCCATCAACTAATTGAGTCTCTGTAAAGAATGATTCACACGGTGTACAATACCAGCCCTCATATTCGCCTTTATAAATATCTCCATTATCTAAAAACTTCTGGAAGATCTTTTCGACAGCTTTAGTATGTCGTTCTTGCGTTGTTTGAATAAAGTCATCGTAAGAAATATCCATTAAAGCCCATAGCTTTTTAGCAGCATCTGCGATTTCATTTACATAATCTTGAGGGTGCTTACCTGCCTCTGCTGCTTTTTCCTGTATTTTTTGTCCATGCTCGTCCATACCTGTTAAAAAACGAACATCATAGCCACGTAAACGTTTATAGCGTGCAATAGTATCAGATGCAACTGTTGTATATGCCGTACCAATATGAAATTTCCCACTTGGATAGTAAATGGGTGTTGTTATATAGAATGTTTTTTGTTGTTCACTCACAAGAACTGCCTCCATTGTTCTACAATATACTCTCTATTCTAACGAAGTACGAAATTCGTTTCAATGAAAGTTTATTACATGCGAAAATTGTCGAATAATATATTCAATCCATTAAATGACTTAAATAAGAACCTTTTTTACTATTATAGAAAATATTTATTAAAAACCTTTTAAAATAATTAAAATATCTGCATTCTTCTCAAAAAAATTTTTCTAAAACCATAATATTAGTGTATTAATTAATTGACGTTTATGGCATTACTTGGTATGATAACTATCAGACAAGGAAATAATGTCGAAATTTGACGAAATACAAATATAACTTTTATAAATTAGGAGGAAATCTATTATGAAATCAACAGGGATTGTTCGTAAAGTCGATGAGTTAGGTCGTGTAGTAATTCCTATCGAGTTACGTCGTACGCTAGGTATTGCTGAAAAGGACGCTTTAGAAATCTATGTCGATGATGATAAAATCATCTTAAAAAAATATATGCCTAATATGACATGTGCCGTTACTGGTGAAGTTTCAGATGATAACTTCCGTCTAGTTGGAGGCAAATTAATTTTAAGTCCAGAAGGCGCTGAAATGTTAGTAAAAGAAATCCAAGCTAACTTAAAAAAATAACCTTCTTACTCACCTAAATCAACTCAGTGATTTAGGTGTTTCTATTTGTATACAAATTAATATACCCAATTTCTATACCCCTTATAATGTCCATGTCAGACCTTTCTACTCAAGGTTACTATTATTTACAATTCTTATCAATTTAAAATTAGTTATGTCGACGCTTTGTAGCAAGAAGCTTCAAATTAAAATAAAGAGCTACCTAATAAGGTAACCCTTTACTATTATTAACTATGATATTCATTATAAATATCTCTCTTCGCGACTTGTCTTAGCTTGGCTACTTCCTTAATTGCCTCTTTTGATGTAACATTCGATTGATTAATAATGTAATCTACATGTTCCACAACCGACATCGTTTGCCAATAGGCTTCTTCTTCATTTTCCTCTTCGACAGAGCTATTACCTTCAAGGACTATACAAAACTCTCCTCGTATTTCCTCTGTCTGTGACCATTCTACAGCTTCAACCAATGTACCACGTAAAAATTCTTCAAATTTCTTAGTTAGCTCTCGGGCTAAGACAATGCGACGGTTACCGAGTATAGCCTCCATATCTTTTAATGTATCCTTTAAGCGATGTGGTGCCTCATATAATAAAATAGTTTCTTGACGTTTTTTTAGTTGCTCTAATTGCTGCCGACGTTCTTTTTTTCCACGATTCAAAAAGCCATAAAAGAAAAATGGCTGTGGCGTCAATCCAGAAGCAATTAATGCTGATATCGCTGCATTCGGACCTGGTACAGGCACAACAGGAAAGTTTTCAGCAATTGCTTTTTCGACTATATCCGCTCCCGGATCAGAAATACAAGGTAAGCCTGCATCACTTACTAAGGCAATTGTTTTCCCTTCATGTAGTAAAGTTAATAATTTTTCTCCACCTACTGCTAAATTATGTTCATGGTAGCTGATTAATGGGGTTTCAATATCGAAGTAATTACATAGCTTCTTTGTATTTCTTGTATCTTCTGCTGCTATAATATCGGCCTCTTTTAAAATGCGCAATGCACGTACACTCATATCCTCTAAATTCCCAATAGGTGTTCCTACCAGATATAAACAGCCTGTCAAATCGTGTATTGTACTTTTTTGAGATTTCACGATTCACCCCTCCTTATATAATTTATTTTCTGTGTTCTTGTTAATTGCTTAAATGCATATTCAGCACGCATAGCTTCTTGCTTTGTCTCAAACATTTCATTATAAATACATTTCACTGGACCTCTAGCTCTTGTATATTTTGCCCCTTTACCAGCGTTATGTATAGCAACACGTTTTTCTATATTATTTGTATACCCAGCATAAAGTGTTTGATCCGCACACTCTAGTACGTAAAAGTAGTGATTATTGCTCTTTTCCATAAAGGATCTCTCTCACTTCTTCTGTATATTCATTATTGGCATCATAGACATACAAAGGTGGCAAGATTTTTAAATCTGGCTTCCCATCTTTTATTCCTTCTATTAGTAACGTATTGGCTTCTTTACCTTCTTTCGGATAAATGAGTTGCATCCTTTTAGGCTCTAAGCGATTTGCTCGCATCGCTGTAACAATATCTAATAATCGACCTGGACGATGCACAAATGCAGCTTTGCCACCTTGCTTTAATAACTTACTGGCTGATTGAATAGCTTCTTCTAATGTTAAATATAGTTCATGTCTTGCAATGGCATGATGTTCACTGAGATTTTTATCACTTGCCTCATGAGCCAAAAAATAAGGTGGATTGCAGGTAACAACATCATACTTTTCAATGCCTAATTGTTTCGGTATTTCTTTTACATCGCCAAGAATCATTTGAATTTGATGTTCTAATTGATTATAACGGATACTTCTCTCTGCCATATCAAATAAACGTGGCTGAATTTCTACTCCCTTTATTTGTCCCTTTGTACGTGCACTTAAAAAGAGAGGGATTACACCATTCCCTGAACATAAATCAACAATATTCCCCTTATGGTAGGGAATATTAACAAACTTTGAAAGCAATACTGCATCTAATGAAAACGAAAAGACGGAGGGGCTTTGAATAATACGCAAATTCTCAGCCAACAAATAGTCTAATCGTTCATCATCCTTTAGCCAGTTTTTCATGCTTATTCCTCCTACTCTACAAAACAAAAGACTGATACCACCTTAGTGGGAATCAGCCTTCTATTACGCATTTTGTTTATTTAAAAATGATAGACAAAACAGACAATCTTCACCTTTACGTGAACTTCCAAAATGAACATGACAAACATGGAAGCCTTCCTGATATAAGCGAGCAAGATTATCATAACCTTCACCTATATCTAACGGACTCTCTTTCTTTACTTCAGCAGCTTGTACGGAGTTTGTATTAGAAAGTAGTTCTTCTAGACGTGTACGAAGATGATGATTTTCTGTCTCAAGCGCTTTATGCTCTTCCATCATTAACGCTACAAATTGTTTCAATGCACCGAATTGCTCCTGCATTGCTTCGAGCTGTTGTTCGAACTCCATAACGGTATCTAAGAAATTACGGTCCTTCACCCAAGCCACCTCGTTAAATTCTCTATCTTAAATAAGATTTTTTTCGCATGCTAGTAGTTCTTCTAGTGTATACTCAACTGTGCGTTCCTGCTCTTGTAAATATACTTGTATCAGTCTTTCTAGCACATTTAACCCTACAACTTTACCGCGGCCATCTGGTGTCATCGTTACCTCACCAATATCTGGCATGCCCTCTTTTGCTTCTTCATATTCATCATTTTCATACTTTAAGCAACACATTAAACGTCCACAAAGACCTGATATTTTCGAAGGATTTAATGATAGGTTTTGATCTTTAGCCATTTTAATAGAAACTGGCTCAAAATCACCTAAAAATGTGGAACAACAAAGCATTCTTCCACACGGGCCAATGCCACCTAATAATTTTGCTTCATCACGCACACCGATTTGGCGAAGTTCGATACGTGTTCTAAAAACCGAAGCTAAATCTTTTACAAGATCCCTAAAGTCAACTCGTCCTTCAGCTGTAAAATAAAAAATAATTTTATTACGATCAAATGTATATTCAACATCTACAAGCTTCATTTCTAGATTATGCTCTATAATTTTAGTACTAGCGAGATCAAATGCACGTTTCGATTCTGCTGCATTTTCCTCAACTTGAATACGATCACGATCATCGGCTGGTCTAAGTACTTGTTTGAGTGGTAATACAACATCATTATCACCTACCACTTTTTGAGGGACAACTACTTTTCCATATTCTACACCGCGTGCTGTCTCTACAATAACATATTGATTATTTTCTAGTAGAAATGATGCCGGATCAAAATAATATATTTTACCCGCCTTCTTAAAGCGGACTCCTACTACATTATACAAATGTATATCCCTCCTGCAGATTTAGCATTAACTGCTCCATCAATAACGTCCTATTCATGTTACGTTGTAAAGAGGCGCGTGCTTGCAAAATAGATTCCAGCTGACTTGATAATCGGTCATAAGTGGAATATAACGCAACTTCTTTAAATAGTGGTAACATGTCTGGATAAGTACAAGCTGCTTCGGGATTAGCTTTTATTGACACTATATCACGGTAAGCAAATAGTAGTAAATCCAATGCTTGCTCCATCTCGCCTTTTTCTTTAAAGTTCGGTAACCAATCTTCATGTACAACGAGCATCGCTTCATGTACATTTTGTTGAATGGCATCTACTAATTTTAACACTGTTTTTCGAGCAAGTGCAAACTGCTCATCATTTGCCAAAAATATGGCCATTTCGAGCTCGTTTGTCATCATGCTTACTGTTGAAGCCATCGAATGCGAAACATTATTTTCTTGTAAATGTTTGAGTAAAACATGTCGCGGCATTTTTTGGAATTTAATATGTTGGCAACGAGAACGGATTGTTGGGAGAATTGACTGCATTTGCTCTGTTAATAAAATTGCAGTTACCTCTCCATCCGGCTCTTCTAAAAATTTAAGTATCATATTTGCTGAAGCTATATTTAGACGGTCTGCATGATGAAGCACATAGATTTTACGTCCTTCTTCTACGCCCATCATTTTCATTTCTCCAATGAGTTCTCGCATTTGATCAATTTTTATAAATTGACCATCTGGATAAATATGATGAATATTTGGGTGATTTCCTGAATCAACACGTCTGCAATTTCGACATGTTTCACATGGAACATTTTCACTAGGTTGCTCACATAGCATTAATTTGACAAAAAAGTGCATAATATCAGCCTTGCCTGTCCCTTTTTCGCCTTCAAAAATATATGCATGTGCTAATCTATTTTTGTCAAAAATCGTTTGAAGTTGCTTCATTACGACTGGTTGTAGCGTGAATAGCTCTTCAACATTCTTGGCCATAAATTTAATTTCCTTCCTATATATACAACAAAAGTGTGATTGTTTCCAATCCTTGCTTGCTGTAAAGGAACGTTACTGTAGTCCCTATGTTATTGACAATTTGCCAAAATCAAATTTGAAAAAAAGCCCGCGCCTAATAAGATCGAGACACGGGTTTTACATATATAAATTAATTAGTAAGCCTTTAATCTCACCGATTTTATCGAGGAGGTCAATTGCTTCCTTTTCTTCATCTAAAATATCTTGGGCAAGTTCAACGAGACGCGTATCAATAGTTTCAATAATTTTAAGGCGTCTTCCTTCACCAAAACGATTCCATGTATGTGATTGTTTTAAATCCATACCATGTTCTACTGTCTCTTGTAGAAATCGTTTCACAAGCATTTTAAATCTAGCAAGTTCTCGTAAATTACGTGATCTTGCAACGCGATCTCCTGCACTCGATATATCTCCTAACAAACGTGTTAGTTGTTCTGTTTGCAACTTGTTCCCTTGCTTGACGACCATATCCCCAAATCGGTTATTTTGATTATTATTTTGTAGTGGCTCTTTGCGATTTGTATTTAACCCGACACGTATATCTTGATTAATCTTCAAGGTGGTTTCGCCCCCACTAATCTTTATCTATTTCTCCTTGGCGTGATTGCATGAGGATAAATATGAAGCTTTTCTATTTAGTTTCATATTTATCCTACTTTAATTAAATGACCTCTGGTGGTTTAACATAGGAGGCTAATTTTAAAAATGATGGAATTGTTCAATTGGTAAAACAAACACAGTAGCTCCCCCTACCTCTACCTCCACAGGATAAGGTATATAGGAATCAGCATTTCCTCCTAATGGAGAAACGGGTGCAACCATTTGCTCTCGTGCTCGACAATTATCCCGAATAATATCTAAAAGTTTGGGTATGAGAGAGTCTTCAGTTCCTATCAGAAACGTCGTATTTCCTGAACGTAAAAATCCTCCTGTGCTCGCTAATTTAGTTGCGCGAAACTGATTTTTCGTTAAAGCATTTGATAAGCGGTTGCTATCCTGATCTTGCACTACAGCTACGACTAACTTCATTCGCACTCACCCCTTTTATAAAATTAACCTAGTTAGGTTTAATACTATTCCTAAGCATCAGCATTTATAAACATTTATAATCCACTATAGATATCCGTATGAAGATAAATGAATGGATAGTATCATTATATCACAATGTTGTAGACAACTTCATGCTTTTACTGCATTGCTTTCAATAATAATAACCATACATCTTCAACAACACTTTCAATATCTTGGTCTGCATTCACTACATGGATACGTTCTGGATATCGTTCTACTAATTGTAAATATCCTTCACGTACCTTCTGATGAAACGGCAAACTTTCAACATCTAAACGATTTACTTCCCGATTGTCCGTTGCATAAATACGAGCTAAGCCTACCTCTGGAGCAAGATCAAATAAAATGGTCAAGTCAGGTAATTTTTTACCGATAGCAAATTCATTAATAGAAAGAACTTCATCGACACCTATTCCTCTTGCAAAACCCTGATAAGCTAAAGATGAATCAATAAAACGATCACATATGACTAACTTCCCAGCATCTAAAGCAGGTCGTACCTTTTCAAAGTAATGCTGACTTCTTGCAGCAGCATATAATAAGGCTTCTGTCCGTTCGTCCATTGCCGTATGTTCAGGATTTAAAATAATCGTTCTTATTTTCTCCGCAATCTCGATACCACCTGGTTCTCTCGTTGCTAGAACATCAATATTCTTTTCAGTAAGTCGCTTTGCAATCATTTGAATGACTGTTGTTTTTCCTACCCCCTCTGGACCTTCGAATGTAATAAATAAATTGCTATTCATGTTGTTATTTGCCTCCACTATTTAATGACCTGAATCATTTTTTCTGCTAAACGATGATTTCCTTGGAATGTTGCACCTGCAGCTAGTAATTCTTCCAATTGACTTAGCTTTGCCACTGTTATTTTTTCTCCAGGAACAAGTAACGGTATACCAGGTGGATACGGAATAATCATATTCGTAGATATTCGACCTATTGTACGCATATATGGTAACCATTCTTTTTCTAATGATGCAATCTCACTAAAGGTAAAGGTAGGCTCTGTAATTGGTACAAAATGATAGGCAGTTTGAGAAACTGTTTTGCTATTTATTTTAGCTGTGCCTAATAGCGTTGTTATTGCTTCTTTTATACGGACTCTTATTTCAGCAAACGGGTAGGTATGTCCTTGCTTCAGCAAAGGTAACATAAGTAAGACCTGATTCGCATCAGCTAGCTCCCCATAGACATGTTGTGCCTCTAATGCTTCTTGTAGCTGAAAACCACTATAACCATCGACACGTAACAATAGTTTTAATGGATCATCTACCTCAATTACTTCCAATGAACCAATCGACCTTAAAGCCTCAACCCATTGTTTCTTTTTTTCTATTATATATGCCCCATCACTCTCCATATATGTCTGTACATAGTAGCGAGCATCATCTAATGAAGCCAATAGCACATAAGATGGGCTGCTAGATTGTAACATACGTAAATAGTGATGTATTTTATCGGCATCTATCAATTCTGACTTTACATGCATAAAGGATGCCATTGTCATAGCTGGTAGTGTTTTATGCGCTGATTGTACAACAACATCTGCCCCAAACGACAAAGCAGATGGTTGAAATAGATGACACGCACTAAAATGAGCGCCATGTGCTTCATCCACTAATACAGGGATTCTCTTCTCGTGACAATAAACAATTTGTTGCTGTACTTCATTAGAAGTGACCCCATAATAAGTAGGATATGTTAAAACTACTGCTTTCGCTTCTGAATAATTATCTATTGCTTCTTTGAGATCATGAAAAGTTACATGTGTTGCCGTTAACGTCCGGTCATCCCATATTGGTGACACAAATATAGGCTTTGCTCCAACAAGTTCAATGGCATGAAATATAGATTTATGTGCATTTCGCTGAACAATAATAGTATCACCCTTATGACAAGTGGCATAAATCATTGCTAAATTTCCAACAGTAGAGCCACCTACTAGAAAAAAGCTTTTTTTGGCTCCATATGTATCTGCTAATAAATTTTCTGCTTCTAATATCATTCCCTCTGGATAATGTAAATCATCCAGATCCGTTAATTCAGTTACATCATACCGCATAACATCCTTAAATGCTTGAGGGAGGTGGGACAGCTCGCCATGCTTATGGCCTGGGACGTGAAAGGAAATATTTTGTTGTTTTCGAAAACGTTCTAATCCCTCTATAATTGGCTTTTTCTTATCCAAAACAAACACACCCATTTTCGTTAAGATTCTCATTTAATTATACGGGATTATACCACGATAAAAAAGCAATCCCTCGACAAGGCATTCCATATTTATTTGTTACCTATAGAAATTTCAACAAAATGTCTTATTATCCTCAATGTCGCTGCATTGTTATTGCAGTTGAACCTTTACTCTAATCAACAAAAATATGTACTGATTCCATATAAAAACCGATTATTGTCATTACCTTCAATAATCGGTTCTCTTCTTAAATCAAAATCATAAGCTATTCCTTTGCCACGGTAAACGCCATTTCTTCCACTAATTGTTCTACGAGTCGAGGTACAAAATTATCTAGTATGGGATTCATTATCGCTGCTAGAAAACCGCTAGCCTTCATTGATAAGCTTCCAATTAATAGAAATGATCCATCTGGATTTTGTTTTATTTCAAAGGAACCGTCACCATTAATCGGATCAGATAACCCCTCTAAATCAAAAAGTACTTGATGAACCTCTGATTTTGTCTGAGTAAGTTTCACTTTAACAGCTTTTTGAATAACGCCAAAATCACCTTGGAAGACCCAAATCATATCATTTTTATTTAGTAATTCGTGATGTAAGTAACCTGGTATTAAAACAGCCCAACGTTCCTTATTTAGAATAAAACTCTCTAATTTTTCTTTCTCTACCTCAATATCCTTTCTATATTGCCCTGTTGCCATTACACTGCACCCCTTTGTGAATTTTAATCACTCCATTAAACTTTAGCATTTTATGGGTTTAAAAAGCAATTTCACCAGGTTTTTTATGTAACAGTTATTTGACCCTTACTTGAAAAATATCCTTGTCAAATCAACAATAGGAAATCGGCAACCTCAAGCTCAATATAAAAAAACCACTGATTTCTCAGCGGTTTCTTTTTTGCCTAGCGACGTCCTACTCTCACAGGGGGAAGCCCCCAACTACCATCGGCGCT
>NZ_DAMDAY010000034.1:0-28391 GCF_032093475.1 Lysinibacillus sp.
ATTGCTAAGATGCGTGAGATGGGTGTAGAAATTACAGAGTTGGATGAAGGAATTCGTGTACGTGTTCCACATACATTAAAAGCTGTTGATATTAAAACGATGCCACACCCTGGTTTCCCAACAGATATGCAATCACAAATGATGGCTTTAATGCTAACTGCTGAAGGTACGAGTATTATTACAGAAACGGTATTTGAAAATCGTTTTATGCATGTTGAGGAGTTCCGTCGCATGAATGCTGGTGCTAAAATAGAGGGACGCTCTGTGTTTATCGAGGGGCCAGTTAAACTTCAGGGAGCTGAAGTGATGGCAACGGATTTACGAGCTGCGGCTGCACTAATTTTAGCAGGACTTGTATCTGAAGGAGTAACACGAGTTACAAAGCTTCATCATTTAGATCGTGGTTATGTAGATTTCCATGGCAAATTAGCCGCTCTTGGTGCTAATATTGAACGTATTACTGAAGAAGTTGAAACAATTGAAGAAATTACGGTTGAATTACCTACAAACTAAGCTCATTTCTAAACCCTTTGCTGTTTAAGCAGAGGGTTTTTTTGTTTTCTCATAACTAAATAAAGTCTAGCATATTATTCCTTATGAAAAAATGGATGATTAGTATAGGTGTCCTTTGTTTATTGGGAGCATTATATATGCTTCCTGTAGTAGGGTTGAGTGAAAGAAGAGAGGCAGTGAAACCTCCAACTAGTGATGATAATGCCTGTGAAATATTTATAGAAGTGGAGGGACAAAAGGAAAAAATCCCTTTGGAGACGTATATTACAGGTGTTGTTGCAGCCGAAATGCCTGTTTCCTTTAAAAAAGAGGCATTGAAAGCACAGGCGATTGCTGCACGCACCTATGCATTGAAAACGACAAATTACGGTAAAATAGCCATTGCTCCAACTGTAGCAAGACAGGTTTTTTACGATGAAGAGCAAAGAAAGGCAAATTGGGCTAGCAATTTCCTGGGAAATGAAAAGAAAATTGTCGAAGCCATCAATGAAACGAAAGGACAAGTTCTTCTATATAATAATGAACTAATTACAGCTATGTTCCATTCGACGAGCAATGGGAAAACAGAAAGTGCTTACGGTTATAGTGGTAATAATGTTCCATATTTACAAAGTGTTGCAAGTGTAACAGATCAAGATTCACCAAAGTTTACTGCTGAGCAGGAATGGACATTAGCACAATGGAATAAGCTTTGGCCCGTTCAATGGCAAGCTAGTGATTTTAATCGTGTCCAGCTATTTTACAATGACTCGGGGCGAGTAGATCGTTTGCAGTTAGGGAATAATGTTTGGACGGGAAGAGAGGTACGAACAATACTCGGCATTCCATCTACTGATTTTACAATTAACTATAATAACACGACAAGAAAGGTTCATGTAAAAACTCAAGGCTATGGGCATGGAGTGGGAATGAGCCAGTATGGAGCAGAAGCAATGGCGAATGAAGGGAAAACCGCAGCTGAAATTTTACACTATTATTATCAAGATATTGAAATAAAAAAAATAGATGCATGTTTAAAATAGCTTCTAGTTGTTCACACTGCAACTAGAGGTGATGAAAATGAGAGAGGATAAAAATAATAAAGCTTCTCAAAACCAAAATCCAAATCAAAAGGAAAATGGTCAATTACAAAAGAAACCTTGGTTTTGGCCAGTAGTTTACACAGGTGGTGCACTGGTTCTAGCAGGATTGTTATTTGGTTACAATAGTCTCGTATCAAAAGTAGAAGAGGCGCCGTTACCAGATTTAGCTGAAGTAGATCCAGGTCCTGTAGTGGAAACAAATGCACTTACGGAAAACATGAAGTATCCATTCAAAGAAGAGAGTTTTAGTAAAGTACAAGTTTTACAAGAATTTTACGAGTTAGAGGCAAATGAAGAGTCTCGCGAAAATGCACTAATGGTATTTAATCAAACATTTACTACTTCTTCTGGTATCTCTATTGCTATGAATGGTGAAGAATTTGAAGTACTAGCTGCTATGAGTGGTAAAGTACTAGAGGTAAAACTAGACGCATTTACGGGTAATAAGATTGTGATTGAGCATCCAAATGGTATGCAAACACATTATAGCTCTGTAAAGGATATCGCTGTGAAAGAAGGCGATGAGGTTACACAAGGTCAGACATTAGGAAAAGCGACTGACAACGAGTGGAATCAAGCGGCTGGCGTCCACATGCATTTCGAAGTTCTTGAAAACGGAAAATATATTAATCCGAAAAAATTACTAGCTTTTTAAGACAAAAAGCTAGTAACGCATAAAAAATCAGCATTTTATCAGGAAAATGCAAAACGTGTTCTGAATAGCTTTGTCCTTACATAAGGTGAAGAAATGCGCAAAAGTGCATCTGATTGCCAAAGCATTTTGTGAAATTGTGTGGAAAGGACGAAGAACGTGCATGAGCACATTCGGAAGCGCTGCATACGCCTCGGTGAATTACTGATTGAGACGCGTGAGACTGTGCGTGTCCTCGCGAAAATGACTGGTTATTCAAAAAGTACGGTGCACAAGGATTTAACAGAGCGATTGCCAACAATTCATGAAGGATTAGCTGACCAAGTGAAAGAAATACTCGCCTACCATAAGGCCGTACGTCATATTCGCGGAGGAGAAGCAACGAAAAACAAGTGGAAAGAAAGAGCGAGTCAAGAATGATTCGTTCTTTTTTGCTGTTTGGACAAGCTTAATAGGCAATTTATAAGGAATAGTAAAACTATATTATAGCCGTTCACAACCTAAAAAGAAAACAGTCTTATTCACTAAATTTAGGTGAAATTACCAATAGTATATGATAAAATATTCTAGATAAAGAGATAAAATGAACGTTATGTAGTTGGAACTGGCGGGAAGGAGAAATTATAGAATGTTTTCGAAAGATATTGGCATTGACTTAGGAACTGCGAACGTATTAATCCACGTTAAAGGTAAAGGAATCGTCCTAAATGAACCATCTGTGGTGGCGATTGATAAAAAGACAAACAAAGTATTAGCGGTAGGGGAAGAAGCTCGCCAAATGGTAGGGAGAACGCCAGGTAATATCACAGCAATTCGCCCACTAAGAGATGGAGTCATTGCAGATTTTGATGTGACAGAGGCGATGTTAAGACATTTCATCAATAAGCTAAACGTTAAAGGATTTTTGGCAAAGCCGCGAATTTTAATTTGCTGTCCAACGAACATTACAAGTGTTGAGCAAAAAGCAATTCGTGAAGCAGCAGAAAAATCTGGCGGTAAAAAAGTATATTTAGAGGAAGAGCCAAAAGTAGCTGCAATCGGTGCAGGTATGGATATCTTCCAACCAAGCGGCAATATGGTAGTCGACATCGGTGGAGGGACTACAGATATAGCAGTCCTATCAATGGGTGATATTGTAACAAGTGAATCCATTAAAGTAGCAGGAGATGTGTTTGATAACGATATTTTGCAATATATTAAAAAAGAATATAAATTGCTAATTGGTGAACGTTCTGCAGAAGCAATCAAGATAACAATCGGTACTGTTTTCAAAGGTAGCCGTGATGATACGATGGATATTCGTGGTCGTGACATGGTAACAGGCTTACCACGTACCATTTCAATTCATTCTGAGGAAATCGAACGTGCTTTACATGAATCAGTAGCAATGATTGTCCAATCAGCAAAAAATGTTTTAGAAAAAACACCACCTGAGCTATCAGCTGATATTATTGATCGTGGAGTGATTATTACTGGTGGCGGTGCATTATTACACGGAATGGATCAGCTATTAACAGAAGAGTTAAAGGTACCTGTCTTTATTGCAGAGCGACCTATGGACTGTGTGGCTATTGGAACAGGTATAATGCTAGAAAATATTGATCGAGTGCCAGCTTCCTTATAAAAATAAATTGAGGTGATTTCTTTGTTTAAAGGGTTTTATACAGTTGCAACAGGTATGATCACGCAACAAAGAAGAACAGAATTATTAACTAATAATTTATCCAATGCGAATACACCAGGATTTAAGGCAGACCAATCCACAATCCGCTCGTTTCCAGACATGTTGATGTCTAGCATTGGAAAAACAAATGCTCCTGCCAATCAACAAGCAGGCGCCGAATATATGAGTCAAGTAGGAGCTTTAAATACAGGGACATATTTACAAGAAACATTGCCAAATTACATACAGGGCCAAATCTATAGCACTGATTTTACAACGGATATGGCGTTGATTGATGGGAACTTACCACAAAATGAAGATGGTGTGTCGGGCTCAATTTTCTTCCGATTAGAACATCCAGCTGGTGGCGAGGCCTATACACGTAATGGTAATTTCACATTAGATGGTCAAGGCTATTTAGTAAATGGTCAAGGTTTATACGTACTTAATGATGCGGGACAGCGTATCCAGCTACCAAATGACGATTTTCGCCTTGATGAAAATGGAGCCATTTTTGTAAATGATCAGCAAGTAGCACGGGTTGGCGTATCATATGCTGCTAATCCGAACATGCTACTTAAACAGGATAATGGCCTTATTCGTACAGAAAATGGCGAAAACTTACCAACAGCTTATGGAGCAAATGGTGTTTCCTTTACACTTCGTCAAAACTTTTTAGAAGGTTCGAACGTAGATTCTGGTCGCACAATGACAGATTTAATGACAGCCTATCGAGCATTTGAAGCCAATCAAAAAGTATTACAGGCTTATGATCGCAGTATGGAGAAAGCTGTTAACGAAATCGGGAAAATCTAATGAGCGAACAGGAGGCGTTTTATAATGCTACGTACAATGATTACGGCAACGAACACAATGGGTCAATTACAAAATAAAATGGATACGATTAGTAATAATATTGCTAATAGCAATACAACAGGATTTAAAGCAAAGGAAGCATCCTTCAATGAATTACTTTATCAGCAATTCAATAATGATAAGCAGGATCGTGCTGAGCGTCAAACACCTGTTGGTATTCGCTATGGAGCGGGAGCTATGCTTGGACAAATCAAGTCCAATGAAAAGCAAGGTTCATTACAAACAACTAATCGAGATTTAGACTTAGCTTTTACAAAAGCTAAACAATATTTCAATATTTTAATGCCAAATGGTGAAAATGGTACCGAAACAGTGTATACTCGACAAGGTGACTTTTATTTATCTCCGTTAAACAACGGAACAGTGATGTTAGTAACAGCTGATGGTTATCCTGTAGCCGATGCGGCAGGACAAGCCATTACTTTACCAGATACTGTTCAAAAGTTTGCCGTTCGAGATGGTGGTGTATTAGAGGCATCTTATCCAAATGGCGATATTATTCGTACGGATTTAGCTGTAACAGAATTCCAAAAGCCACAGTTAATGGAGCATATAGCTGGTTCTTATATAGGATTGCCAGACAACCTAGCTGAACTTGGCTTTACACAGGCAGAGGTTCTAACAGAGCTAGTTGGTGCCAACCGTCAGCAAATTGGAATGCAAAGTGGTACATTAGAAATGTCCAATGTAAACCTCTCAAAGGAAATGACAGAATTAATACAAACACAACGTTCTTATCAATTTAATGCAAGAGCGGTTACATTAGCAGATCAAATGCTCGGACTAATTAACGGCATTCGATAAAAAGTCATCCAAAACACTAGTAAGGAATGAAGAGGAGTACAATCTATGACAAACGATTCACGTCGACGTTCTGTGCCGACACAAGAAACCGATACGCAACCAGAAAAGAAAGAACGCCGCTCAAACGATGAGCAACGCGAAGTTCGATGGGTGCAAATCCGACTGATTCCGATTTGGCTACGCATTGTAATTGTTCTCATCTTAGTCGTTGTTGCCGCAGCAGTAGGCGCAATGTTTGGCTTCAGTGTTATTGGAGAAGGCAATGCTATGGATATTTTCAAAAGAGAAACATGGCAACATATATTTGATATTATGAATGGTAAAGAATAAATTTTATTCTTTACCTTACTTTGTGTATACATACTAATTTTGAGGGGGAAATGACATGTTAACAGCAGAACAAATTCAAGCTATTTTACCGCATCGCTATCCTTTTTTATTCGTAGATCGCATTGTTGAATTAGAAGAAGGGAAACGAGCAGTAGGGTTAAAAAATGTTTCGATTAACGAAGACTTTTTTAATGGGCACTTCCCAGGTTATCCTGTGATGCCGGGTGTATTAATTGTAGAAGCATTAGCACAAGTTGGTGGAGTTGCTTTATTAAATGCAGAAGAATTTAAGGGGCGATTAGCATTTCTAACAGGTGTAGATAATTGTCGTTTCAAACGCCAAGTAGTACCTGGCGACCAGCTTAAACTAGAAGTAGAATTCGTAAAACTTCGTGGTGCGATGGGTAAAGGACATGGTATCGCAACAGTTGATGGAGAACTGGTATGTGAAGCCGATATTTTATTTGCGATTGGACCAGAGCAGCCTAAACAAGCTTAATTTGCATTTGTAGACCAAAAGATATAAAATAGATAAAGTCAAGTCTAAAATTGATTAGTAGGTTCTTAAATTGCGATGGCGATAGTAAAGCGATTGTAAATTAAAATAGATATATGTAATTTTTAGGTTTTACAAACGTAGGAGGATTATTAAGATGTATAAGGAATTGTCTTCAGGTATTAAAATTAGCATTACTCGTTCGATTTCGACATCTTTTGAAACATACTTAGCAAGTATCGGTTGGGATGAAGAGCGCTTTTCCATGGAAGACTTCATTGCAAGCTGGCAAACCTATTTTCAGGAGAATGCCGCATGGATCGAAAAAATCCCTGCTGATACATTGATGAGTGCACAGTTTCATGAAGAGATGGCACAAAAAATCGATGAGGTTATTGCCAAAATTTTAAATGAAGAACCAACAGAGCAGCAAATTGAAACAATCGAAGCATTGCAAAAGGAGCTAGGCACAAACTATAGCTATGACTGCAAAGCAGAGGCAGCATACATTGAACAAGTATTAAAAGAAAAACAAAAATAGTTTGTACAAAAATCGGATAGTTCCCTCCTTTCTCGGGCAATCTATGATGGATCACAAATACACACGATGTATTTGATGACATAGACCTAAGAAAGGAGGTTTTTTACTATGTGGAAAATGTCATTTTTAGCCATTATCCTTGCAACTGTATTCCTTGGAGGATGTAACTGGGGAAATAATGCAGTAGAAGATCACCCTGTAAGAGACGTCGAAAATGACGTTCGTCGTGGTGTAGACGATGTTGAGGATGCATTAACTCCAAATGATCGCGACGATAATGCATACGATCGTAACAATGTGAATGGAAATGGTGTTGATCGAGGTACTGTCAATGATAATACAACATTGCCAGAAGCAACAACACCAGGGTCAAACGCCGATATCAACAGCACAAACGGCTTTGATAACACACCAAATGCAAATGGAGTAAACGGTGTTGAACGTAATGACAACATAAACAGCAACAATAATAATGATGTTGTCGACGATAAAGTCAACGACACTGAAAAGTATCGTGACGGCATGAACAACCGATAATATAAAAAAGAGTGTTTCCTTAACGGAAAACACTCTTTTTTCGTTTACTTTAGATGAGTAGAGTGGAGTCGGAGTGAATACCCGCGGAAGAGAAGTGAATACCCGCAGAAGGAGAGTGAATACCCGCGGAAGGAGAGCGAATCCCCACGGAAGAAGGAGGAATACCCGCGAAGAGAAGTGAATACCCGCGGAAGCAGAACGAATACCCTCGGAAGGAGAGCGAATCCCCGAGGAAGCAGAGTGAATCCCCGCGGAAGCAGAGCGAATACCCGCGGAAGAGAAGTGAATACCCGCGGAAGCAGAACGAATACCCTCGGAAGGAGAGCGAATCCCCTGAAAGCAGAAAAAGTTCCCTGAGCAGAAGAACCCTTAAAATCAATAAAACCTTTCCATATGATCCAATAAATTTTCAGGTAAATGATAAACTCGATTTCTATAGGTACCTGTATAAGGAAACTGAAATTTCCGAAGTAATCGTGTGGCTGTATCACTAGAATGAATACCGAAAAATGTCCTTAGCTGTTGGTTTGTAATGTTATGACTAACTAATAAACGATAATCTAATAAGGCTTCAGCGAAAATTTTTATACTACTATAATGACAATATGAACATTTCCATGTACCACGCTGGAAAGACATCGCATGTTGATAGGAACATTTTGGACACAAAACCCCGTGTCTAATTCGTGATGGGGCAACTGATGTTTGCATTCTGGGAGCTGTTTGCTTGGAAAGAAGCATCTGAACCAATTGAGTCAATTGATCCTCAGTTATTATTTTTTGAGGGTATTTTTTGAAAAGCAACTGAAGATGTTTATGAAGACCTGATACATGAAAAATAGGTAAAGCATTAGATGGGTTAATAATGATTGCTGAAGGATTTGCTATAACAACGGCACCTTCAATAGGGAGGGGGTAATTTGCAATTAGACTTTTCAAAAATCGAATATGACGCTCAGTTTGAGTAAGTGCATTCGGAAAGCCTTCAACTGTTCCATCTACCTTTGTACGTGTGCATTGATGTGTGAGTTGATCAAATTCAAGACGGCCATGAATGTTTTTGATCTCTAAAACGAACAAAAATTGAGGGCAAATAAAGAGTGTATCTAGCTGATGAACATGCTCAGCAGCATTCATAAAATGTAAATTATGTAATACATAAAAGTTATTTGGACATATTAATTCATACCATTCACGATCAACTTTTTGCTCACCAGCAAAACCTGCATCTAACCGTCGATATTGCTCTTGAAAATAATGAAATTCAACATCATCCTTTAAAAGACGCCTCATTAAAGCTTCAAGCCATAATAACTTTAAAGGTTTTTCTCTTCTTGCAATAATCACAATAGATTCCTCCTTTTTTAAATTGTATTTTACATAATAACAATCACTTGTCCAATAAAAAACGATGCGAATTTTCGCATCGTTAGTCATTTTTTAATTTTGGTCGCTGCTTCATATCTTTCGTAAAACGTTCAAGTAAATTTTCTAGGGAAACACCTTCAGCAAGGAGCTCTGAAAGCAATTGTTCAGCATATTTAGAGCGTTTAATTTTGAGAGTACCTTTTAACAGGACAGAAACATGATCACCGATTTCTTGAACAGTATGTACAATTACCTGGAAAGGAGCGGGTTCATTATCTGGGAATGAAATAACCGTGCGTACATTGAAGACAGTATTATTCGCTAATAGCTCATCAAAGGTTGAGCGATATTGTTTAGCTAGAAACAATTCAAGTATCCAAGATTGATGGCTGTTCTCCTGATTAATAATGATGCCATCGACTAAAGGGAATGGTTGCACGCCATCTTTCGTGACAAGGTCAAAGGAAAGCATTTTAAATGTTTTCATTATGTATATTCCTCCTAAGTCTGTCATTCTTTTAGTATAACACATGAAGTAACGGTTGTTTGTTATGCGCACCTGCTACCTTTTTTTTAAACTGCGAAATTGTCGATTTCATGAAATAGCATTTGCCATTACAGTCTAAAGCATTCGGCTAGAAAATTAATAAAAATTACCAAAAATAAAAATGTTAATTTACCCAATTTATGCTTTAAAACTTATGGAAATTAACAATTTCAAATTTTGTCATAACTAGGATCGTTTTGTAAGATAAGAGCAATCAAAAGCAAAGGAGGTGAATACATGAATCAAGTCGGATTGGTTGGAAGGTTTACGAAAGATCCAGTGTTACGTTACTTATCAGGAGATCGAGTACAGACTCACTTTTCACTCGCCATTAATCGCAACTTTAAAAACAGTCGTGGAGAAGTAGATGCCGACTTTATTTTCTGTACAGCTTGGGGAAGGCTTGCAGAGCATATCGTCAAATATTGCGGTAAAGGCTCATTAATTGGTGCAAACGGCCGAATTCAAACAAGGTCTTTTGTTAATGAAGAAAGCACTAAGATTTTTATGACAGAGGTAGTGGTAGAAGATGTTCGATTTTATCAGCTTAAACAAAGGGATAGTGACGAAACAACTCTTATACCGCCACAACCACCGAATGGACAGGAAAACTTAAAAGACTTTGTATTACCATAGCAAGTTTAGCTTTACATACGGGGCAAGAGAAAAAATCATTACCTGAGTCCGCCATTCTCCTTATATCCTTGCACCGTAGCAACAGAAAGGAATGATGTCTACACAAATTATTAAAGCGTTGCTGAAGACCGCACAGCAATGGGGTTTCAATACAACTAAATAAGAGTTATGAAGTAAGTAGGGAAAAGAAGTAACAAGATTCACTAAAAGAGCGCCAAGAACAATTTTGCTCTTGGCGCATCTAATTAGTATATATCTAGTGTTATTAAATCACGAAGTTCTTGGTCTTCCAATTCTGTTAACCACTGGCTTGATTGAATAAGTTCTTCGGATAATGCAGATTTCTGCACAAGCATTTTGTCTATTTTTTCTTCAATTGTGCCGATTGTTACAAATTTATGGACTTGCACAAATTGTGTTTGCCCAATGCGATAAGCACGGTCTGTCGCTTGATTTTCGACAGCTGGATTCCACCAACGATCAGCATGTAATACATGGCTAGCTGCTGTTAAATTTAGTCCGGTACCACCAGCTTTTAAAGAGAGAATAAATATAGGGAAATCTCCTGCCTGAAAAGCCTCCACTAAGCGGTCACGCTGCTGCTTAGGCATGGCACCGGTTAAAAACGGTGCGTCAACATTGATTAATTCACTTAAGCAATGCTGTAGCAATTGTCCCATTCCGATATATTGTGTAAAGATGAGACATTGCTCCCCATTGTCCACAATTTCTGCTGCCATTTGTACAATGCGTTCTAGCTTGGTTGAACGTGCAAGCATTGTTTCGGCATCCTCGAAAGGTTCCTTTAAATATAAGGCAGGATGATTACATAGTTGCTTTAATTTACTAAGCATCTTTAAGACGCGTCCCTTTTTCTGAAAGCCTGTTAACTGCTCTAGCTGATCAAGCGTCTCTAAAATATAGCCTTCATAGAGAGAAGCTTGCTCAGCGGTTAATGGGCAATACTCGTTTGTTTCTAGCTTATCTGGTAAGTTCAGCTGTAAATGTGGATCGCGTTTTGTACGTCGTAATAAGAATGGCTGAATTTTAGCTCGTAGCTTTTGCTTATGAGATTCAGATTCATCTCGTTCAATAGGCAAAATAAATTCCTCATTGAAGCGACCAAAGCTACCTAAATAACCCTTATGAATAAAGTCAAATATAGCCCATAGCTCAGATAAACGGTTTTCTACAGGTGTTCCAGTTAAAGCAATGTGATGGTCTCCGAGTAACTTACGAATGGCTTTTGATTGTAATGTCTGCATATTTTTTATATTTTGAGCTTCATCGAGTACAACCGTTGCCCAATCAATATTTTGTAAAAACTCAGTATCCTGTGACACCGTACCATAGGTTGATAAAATAACATGTGGCTTTTCTATTGCCACTAATTGTGTAAAATCTTCATCCTTTGCTCGATTGGTCTGATAATGCGTATGCACATTTAGGGAAGGTGCAAATCGGGCGAGCTCTTTTTGCCAGTTACCAAGCACGGATGTTGGACAAATAATAATGGACGGCTTTTTGTAATCATCTGCTTCCTCATAAATATGAAGTAAGTAGGTAATTAATTGGACCGTTTTACCAAGACCCATATCATCTGCTAGACACGCCCCAAAACCTTGTTGGCGCATAAAGACTAACCATTCAAAGCCTTCTAGTTGATAGGGGCGTAATTCGGTTTGTAAAGAAGATGGAATCGGTACAGCGGGCAAACCTTTCTTCTCCAAAAGCTGTTCCATATACGCTTTTAATGATTGTTGTATTTCCAAGGCGAAGATAGGATCGTCTCTCATGGCATCATCAGCATCTTCCTCTTCAAGAGGTGTAGTCAAGTCCTCTGGCAATTCTCTAAATAACAATTCTCGTACAGTCCAACTTTCATCTTCTGCCTGCTGCATTAATGTACGCATTTCTTGCATCCAATGGGCGTCAACTCGGAACCATTCAGTACCAATGCGAATAAATTCACGTTTCTCATCCACTAGCTTTTTAAATTGCTCAGCAGAAATTGTTTGACCGTTCATAGAGAATTGCCATTTAAATGTTAAAATATCATCTAATCCAGCCACTTTTTTCGTTGAGACATTGCTAGTTGCTACACGGACACGTATTTTGGATTGCTTTAGGTCCTTTAACCAGGCAGGTAGGACAACATCGAAACCAAGTGCCTGTAATCTAGCGAGGTCTTCACGTAAAAATAATCGCACTTCTGGATCTTCTAGGGTCACCCGTATAAAAGTATCACTGCTGATATCATCGTTAGAAAGTAAATCTGCTATTTGCTGTTGTTGCTGCTGAATTTCAGTTGCAAACATTCGCCATTTTGCAGGAAGTGCATCCTCTATAGGTAAGAATTGCTTACGAATAGCGGGGGTCCAGTAGTTTTTGGTTGTTGCAGTGCTTAGGACTGTTTCTAATAACCAAACATCGGAATCCTCCTCGGGTTCACTTAAGCGTAAAGAAACGGAAATTCCGCCAGCTTGACGCGCCTGATCTAATGGCCATCCACCACGCAAGAAAAAGGGTAGTAGCTTTGGTAAATCAGCTATTATTAACCCAACTTGAGCCAGCTTTTGCTGGACGGCTGTTTCTAATAAAGCTGTATCTATGTCCTCAATAGGAAAGGTTAGTGAAGAAAAATCTTCTGCAATGACAGCGTATGACCAAAGTGATGGCTCATGCCAGTATTCTTGTAAAGCCAATACCTTCTCTAGCCAAGCTTGACTTTCTTCATTTGCACCTAGCCAACTGATAAAGGGATGCTGGAAGCTTGATGAAAAAATATCAAGTAACTCAGCAGTAGAAACTTCAATCGTAAAATCAGCTCGATTTGTTAATAAACCATAGATATTTGCTTCATAAGTAAAGAATAGCGAAGAAATTAATGTATCTACGTCGATTGTTGAACCATTTGCAGTAAAACCCTGCAACGTAAAATATCCTTCCCGAGCTACATCAATACGGAGCTGTTGTGTTTTGGAAAAAGGGGAAGGAGCATTTGTTGTCATCATACTAAGTTTCCTTTCTCAATTTCTTCTTGTAACGCACGTAGTCGTTTATATTCTGCACGAATCGTTTGCATGTATGTTTCAAAATAAGCCGTTTTGCCAGCTCGTTTTGCAGCACTCCGCATACTTTTCCAAATACGCACAGCCTGCTTATAATTCATACGAGATTTCTGTGCAATTTCGGCCATTGCATAGACATGATATAAAGGTAAAACAGTAGCAGGTTCAATTTGTAATACATCCTTTAATCCACACATTTCTAAGTAAGATAAGGACGAAGGGTTTAATTGATGGAGAGCAGCCCACTCGCGGTAACGACCTTTTTTTATTAGAAAGTTTGAGAACGGCTGAAGCCCATATACACCAAAGGCACTGTATAGCGTTGCTTCTTCTTCGTCAGTCAGCTGAATATCATCGAACAAAAGTTGAAACTGCCTTACGTATTGTGCTCGCTGAACAACAGGTACGACATCCTGTAGAAACGTTCCTGTCAATGGGAGCATTGATCGCAGAATGACTGCTAATGAATTAGATTCGCCCGCACGTTGAGCAAAAGTAGCCAGTTCAAATAAATCCTGCATTTGCGGTAAAGAAATTTGTGCCAAACTTTCGAGTAGTAACTCCTCTTTTTGTAAAAGCACATAAAATAATAGCCTTAATGATTGCAAAGAGATTTCAGCAGACGGGTTTTCAAGATTATTTAAATAATCTAATTCCTGTTCACGTCGAGGCTTCTCATAAAAAAGCACTGCCCAAAGCAGCATGTATAGACGAAGTCGATTGGCGAACAGCCCTTGTCGTTCTAATAAAAATTCTCTTATGAGCAATTGAATGCCATCATAAAATGGGTCCGTCGCAAAAAGTCGAGATCGATTCGTGAGCTCTGTGAGGATGCTCTCAAATGATTGGGTACTTTGCTCGATAAAGTACTTCATATAAGGTGTATCTAACGAATGTCCAGGTGTTTCATTTAAATGTCGCCATATTGTATTAAAAATGGCCAACTCCATAAAGAGCTTATAAAGGGGTTGCCATTCACGTTCAAAGGGCATATGTCGACGAAGACGCTCTAATGCATCTGTTCTAACCGCAGAGAGACCGTAGCCTTCTAATACTCTGCCAGGTGGTAATAAGCGCTTCATTACCTCATCGACCATGGTAGCCCAGCTTTGAGGGCTACGTTCATCAGCTAAAGATTTTAACTGAACAGATTTTTGAGCGCGCCAAGCACCCGACCAATTTTGAACGGAATCAAAATATTGGTAGAGAGCGAGTAGTGCACCAACCTGATGTCGGCACCATTTGGTTTGTGGACAGCTACAATATAGCTCTTCTTTGGAAAAATCAATTTCAACAGAAGCGGGTCTGACATCCTGAACACTTGCATATAATATAGAACTTGCTCCATTAAAACGTTCAAAAACAATGGATTTATTTCTTACAGAAAAGACAGCACGACGCACTAGTTCTTCATCTTCCGTAGAGGAAGGATGTAACGCTTGTTCAGCTTCTTTTAATTTAGTCAGCACAAATGCTTGATGTTCCTTAGCTAATTGCGAGATAGACAATGCCATAACCTCACTCCTTTCATCATGTATGGCTATGTTTAACATTGTGAGTTGTAAAAAAGGAAAAAAAGACTGTCCTTCCATTATACGATTAAAATGCAGTAATGATAAGCTGAATGATCAGAAAGAAAAAAAGGAAAGAAAGATAGTTAACAAGGCTTTTGATTTATGTTAAAATCTGAATAATCAGATAACTAGGGAGGGATGAAGGATGATGCAAGTTCAATACATGAAGCCGTTTTATACAAAAATTACTGGAGACAAATTACGTCTCGTATTTGCTTATCAATATTTCTCTATTTTAAAAGAGAATGAGATTTTCCATTTCATTCCCATAGAAGGTAAAGAGATGATTATCAACATGAAGACACAGCAAATTGAAAATTTATCTGAGGTATTTGTGTTCCAAAAAGGGAATCGTTTTATCCGATTACCACTTTATCAACTACTGCTCATTACCAATGTTCATGAACATCTAGCACCAATTCTTGAAAGCGCTACGCCGAAGCAACAGATCCCAATGGTGTCTACGGTAACTGTTGGCGAGATTGATCAGCTTATCGCAGAGCTAGAGGAGAAAAATTACGATCATTTAATCGATCAAGCATTATTAGAAAATGATAAAGCACTCTTTTTCGAACTACTACAGCAAAAGAACCATCAACTTGGAGGGTTCAAAATTGAATAGATGGAACCGCCAGTAAGCACCTACTTTTCATAAATGAGAAGCAGGTGCTTTTATTTCTCATTATATAATTGCGCTCTGACTAGCGGAGTGTTGAATCTATGGATGTACAACTATAAATTGTAAAAAATAATTAAAATATTAGAAACAATTACCAACTAATTGATTAATAGTATAAAGGATAAACCGATATAAATGACAATAAGGTGGTGATATCATGCTTGGGAAGTGGTCAGCTACAGGGATGTCAATCCTCAATAATATGAATCGGCATTATGGAGCGATGAGTAAGGCGATGCTACGTATTTCTTCAGGCTATCGAATTAATAGTGCGGCGGATGATCCAGCAGGATTGGCGATTTCTGAGAAGATGCGAGCTCAAATTCGGGGCTTGAATATGGCGGCTAAAAATATACAGGATGGCATTTCTCTTGTGCAGACGGCAGAGGGGGCATTGAATGAAACTCATGCGATGATTCAGCGTATGCGCGAGCTAGCAGTAGAGGCGGCAAATGATACGCTAACGGATGAGGATCGTCAACAGCTAGATTTGGAATTTCAAGAATTAAAGAAGGAAATTCAGCGTATTTCTTCGGATACAGAGTTTAATACGAAGACATTACTAAATGGAGATCATGAAAAAGATGGTATTAAAATTCAGGCAGGGGCTAATGCTGGGCAGCATATTGAATTATTTATCAATGGAATGGGGTCTGAAGCACTTGGCTTGAAGGACGTTTCGATTGCTACTCGTGAGGAAGCGGATCAAGCTATTTCTTCCATGGATGATGCTTTAAAGCGAGTTTCCACTGAACGATCTCGTTTAGGTGCTTACCAAAACCGTTTGGAGCATGCCTACAATGCTAATGTTAACACCGCAGAGAATTTACAAGCAGCTGAGTCCCGAATTCGGGATGCAGATATTGCGAAAGAGATGATGAATATGGTTAAGGCCCAGATTTTAATGCAGGCAAGTCAATATGTTTTGGCCATGCATATGCAACAAGCACAATCCATTTTAAAATTATTAGAAGCCGGAAAAAAATGATGAATTTCAATTACTTTTGAAATTCATCATTTTTTAATGTTTATTTTGCAAAAGCTTCGAGTGCTAATTTAGCGGTTGCTGTTGCTTCAGTTTGTAAAGGTAGAACGGCCTGACGCATGTTTTCTTGAACCGTTGTATAAGATTCAAGGATTGAGACAGCTTGTTCAAATAATGTTACACCATTCCAATTATCTACTTCAACATGTCCAACAACGGGTTGGCCGACAATGTCAGCAAATGCATCGATTTTTGGATCGTATGAAACCGCAATAAAAGGTGTCGCGTAAATGGCAGAGAAAATTAAGGAATGTAGACGCATTCCAATTAATAATTGGGATTGTCCAATCACGGCAATTTTCTCCTCAATTGATAATTCAGCAGGAGCAGTTATACTCGTTTCTTTCATCAGCCCTGCTACTTCCTGTGAAGTTACAAAATCATGCTCACCATGCATCGGTAAGAAGACAATTTGCTCACCTTGACGCGCTAATTCGTCTAGGCTGTGAGCAATTTTTTCTTTGTACGCTACTGTTGATGGCCAGTCACGAACACTGACAGCGATATAGCTTTTAGGTGCTAAGGCAACCTTTTCTAGCCAATCACAACGAAAGTCACTACCATTAAGCCCCATAACAGGATCTGGTACAATCGTTGTCTCTTTGCGCACACCAATCTCAGTTAAAAGCGCTTGAGAGGCTTTATCTCTTACTGTAATTTGCTCGACCTTATTAAAGACTTTACGAACAATGAATTTACTTAGTGGATGATTGATCGGCCCCATACCTTGGGCGTAAATAAATACTGGCTTCTTCAACCATTTGGCGATTTGAATAACACCTGCATAGTAAGGAATGGTTTTCATTCCTGTCTGATCCTGCATAAGACTACCGCCGCCGCTAATAAGTCCATCCGCCGTTTTCAGCAGTTGGCGAATTTCTTTCATCTTCCAACGATTAACGGCTTTGACACCGTATGTTTGCTCAGTAGCTGCTGGGTTATTCGATAATACTGTGATCTCAATATCACTCTGCCATTTCTTTAAAGATTGGATAATGGACAGCAGAATAGCATCATCACCGACATTATCAAATCCATAATAGCCAGATAAAACAACGTGCATTATGACCACCTCGCGATTGCCTTAGAAACCCAACGATAACCAATTTTAAAGATAAAGATAAATACTAATCCAATTACAAAGCCAAGAGATACGCTGTATAAAGTACGTAATACTGAAACAGCTACAGGAATGTGTAAGTGTGTAAAAGTATTCACAATAGATAAGAATCCAATGACACCTGGTACAAGTAGGATGCTACCCCATTTGCGGTTGATGCCCATTACATATAACGCTAATACAAAGAATGGGAAACCAATTAAGAATTCCTTCGTTCTTGGTCGTACGTATAATGTATTTTCTAACCATTGTCTAAATGCTAATTCTAAATCACTAACAGAGCCAGAGTTACCTGTTCTGCTAATGTAAAATAATCCGATACCAGCCACGACAATTAGTAGTAGCACATGCCAATATTTTAATTCTTTATTTAACAATGTTACGGTATTAGATAACGATTTTTTAATGTTTTGATCAGCTAATCGGTTGATTTCAATTAATGTAAATAGTAAGACGCCCATAATTGGAATCAGATAAACGAGCTTCACGCCTTTGAACGTAGCAAAGCCTGTCATAAAGGCATTACCATTTAATAAGCCAATAACAATGACAATTCCGATAAGGCTAATCGCTACTGCCTTCAAGTATTGCACAAGTATTTTAGACATTTTCGTAGAACCTTGTGCCGATTTAATGACGGCATAGGTAGGTGCTAGGACTGCAATAATGAGTGCAAATGCTTGTAAGAATAGGGTACCTTTCAGGATAAAGTATGCAATGGCTAAAACCGTCATAAATCCAGCTGCCGCTATACGTAGAGGCATCCATTTAACTAATTCTGAAACGATAAAGGTAAATAAAATTCCTGCTAATAATACAGCTGCTGTTACCCATGCTGGTACATCTACTTTATCAAATAGCTTTGGCTCGCCAGGTTGGAAATGATCTGGCATGGCTGCATGAACACCATTTAAGTAGTCAATTGTTTCTTCTATATTTTCTTTGGCATTTCCTGTTGTTTTAATATGATAGAAGATTGAGCGAATATTACGCTCTTTGACAGCTCGCGTTGTGCGGTCGATACTTGCATTTAATTTTAATTTTGTCTCTTTGTTGACGTTGATACTGTGCAAACGAATCATATCATAATCGGTCATTTGAGCGATTTTACTTTCGCCCTTAAGTGGGTTACTTTCAATTGTATAGAAGTAATAGCCAGCATCACTTAATTTTTCAACTAATTGATTGCCTTTTTCTTGTCCAAAGCCAATTGCTTCGTCACCTTGGCCAAGCAAGCGGCCAGCAGAAGCTTCCTTTAAAGCTAGTAATTGATCGACTAACTTTTTGTTAGCAACTTCATTATCTGCATTTTCTACTTTAAAGATATGAGCTAGTCCATGCTTACTAATCATGTCAATAGCGGGCTGATCGTAGCCGATTGGTGTTTTTAAATCAAAGTTATGGTTCGAAGTTGGAAGGAAATAAAAAGCTTCATCTCCGATTTGCACTTCTTCTGGTTCCATGCTATCCATGATAAGCTTTCGGTAGCTTTCATTGTCAGGCACTCGAATATAGTAGCCACTCTTTGCAATATCAACAGCATCTTTATAAGGTGTAAACAATAATTGTGCTGCTAATTCGTTTTCTTCATAAATTGTAATTAAATTTTGTTTTTCCATTTCCTTTAATGTTAAAGGCTCTAGGCTTACTGTATTAAGTCCAGCCTTCTTTAAAGAGGAAAGAATCTCATCCATTGTTAAATCGCTATTTTTATCTGCGGTTTGTATTTCATCATAAGGAATGACAATTTCATAAGCATCATTTGATTGCTCAGCATTCCACCTCATCATAATACCTGTAGAGGAAACGACGAGTAAAAGAACAATGATTCCCCAAAGCCATTTCTGTTTCGACATAAGTGTCCTACCTCTCTTATTTATGAAAATCTTTTTCCGATAACAGGGATTTTCTTTAAATCTTGTTTATGAATAGCTTTCATTAGCCATAGTAGCAGGAAATAAAGAACTCCTCCAACGATAATGGCAACTGTTAAATAGCCCATTGCCGCCATTCTTGACCACTGTGTAAAATCAAGCCAAAGTGTTGGTAAACCAACTGCTGCCCCCATAACGATCGAAGCCACAATCATTTTCACCGTATTTTTTCCAAGGACAGTAAAGCGAATCATACGATAAATAAAGACAGAATTCACAATAAATAACACAAAATACACAAGCAAAGTCGCATAGGCAGCGCCATCTAAACCGAATGCTTGAATAAAGAAGATGTTAGAAAACACCTTCAGCACAACGCCACTCAAAATAATGAGGGCGCCTGTTTTGGCAGCATTCATTCCCTGTAAAATACCCGTTCCAAGCAAAGTCAGGGAAGTAAAGACAGAGCTTAGGTTAATGATCGCTAACATTAAGCTTCCCTCTAAGTCTTTGAAAAGTGCTAGATTTAAAGGCAAGGTTAAGGCTAGCAGTCCTATCGCGGCTGGCCATGAAATAAGATGTGTCATACGATGCGTTTGTTCAATAATGCCACGAGTTTCATCCAATTTACGCTCTGCTAGCTTCGTTGTAATAAGCGGCACCAATGGCAAGATAATGGAAGAAGCAAAAACAGTTGTAATTTGGACTAATGTCAGTCCTCGACCATAAATACCGTACAGGTAGCTAATTTCACTTGCATCTGCTCCAGCATTTCTCAACCCATATGTGACTGTAAACGAATCAACAAAGTTAAAGAGTGCCATTGTAACAGAACCAATCGCAATCGGAATCGAGATTTTTAAAATCGTTTTACTGTATGTGGAGAAATCCTTACCTGAATATTTCTCCTTGCTCGTCACTTTTACCGAAGAACGGAAATATTTAAAGAGTAAATAGAAAAGTGAACCGAGTGCACCAAGAACAGAGCCGGCCATAATGCCACCTGCAACAATGTCATTCGAATAATCCATCGCAACTAGGAAATACGCAACGATTAAAATTAACGCAACACGTACTAACTGCTCAATCACCTGAGAGATGGCAGTAGGTCGCATATCTCCGAAGCCTTGGAAAAATCCTCGATAGACAGCCATATAGGGAGCTACGAGTAAAGTCAGGGCAACAATGATTAACGCAATCTCTGTTGAAGGACCGCCAAGTGCATTCGCTATTGGCTCTGAAAAGCTATAAATGATTGTAAAACTAATGACGCCAAAGGATAGTGCAAGGATTCTTGCCGTCACATATATTTTCTTAATTTTGGCAGTATCTTGACTCGTTCTTGCTTCTGCAATCAGCTTAGAAATAGCGATTGGGATACCCGCAACGGATAGATACAGTGCCACCATATAGACAGGATAGACAAGACTGAAAATACCAAGTACTTCATCACCCGCAATATTTTGAAGCGGTATACGGAAAATACTGCCGATTACTTTCGAAAGTAATGTTGCAATGGTTAAGATGAGTGTACTTTTAACAAATGTTGACTGACTCATTTTGTTTTGCCCTGACCTTTAAGCTTTAATGCGAAAACCTTTAAAGCAAAGCGAGGAAGCACAAGCATTCTACCAAAACGGCTTGGCTGGCGCAGCAGTCGATAGAGCCATTCAAGGTTAAGCTTTTGCCAAATAACGGGCGCACGCTTTACAGTTCCTGCAATAACATCAAAGGAGCCGCCTACGCCAATAAATACGCCCTTTGAAAACTTCTCAAGATTTTCCGTAATCCATTTTTCCTGTCTTGGTACACCTAACGCTACAAACACAAGATCGGGCTGTAGTGTAGCAATTTCATTGGCAAAATCATTGTTATTCCAATCAAAGTAGCCATCATGATAGCCAACAACATCCACATTTGGATAGTCTTTATTAATATTGGCAACGGTCTTTTCAATTGTTTCTTTTTGTGCACCTAATAAATAAATTTTAAAACGCTTTTGCTGACCAACTTCCAGCAGTCGTACCATCGTATCATAGCCTGTTACACGCTCAGGAAGTGAATCACCTAATAGTTGTGCAGCTTTCACTACGCCAATGCCATCCGCACAAATATAAGTTGCCTGCTGTAAATAACTCATCACAGTAGGGTTCTCATTTGCCTGCATGACAACTTCTGGATTGGCTGTCACAACGAAAGTTTTTTCTTGCTGTTCAATACGATTAACGAGTAAATCTACAAACCCTTGCTGACCAATATGTAAAAAGGGTACGCCCATAATCGTTACATGCCTCATATAGTGTTCAAACCTTTCTGTAATTCCTTTTTCACTGCAATCTATCATACCATAAAAGCAATATTGACAGGAAATTTTCGTGAAGGGTTTAATGGTGATGAATGGGGGTATATCAAGGACAAATGAATGGAAGGCGAAAAGAATGTCAATAGTCATAGAGGGAAAGAACCTAGTGCTTAAAATAAAATTTCGTTATCAAGATATGCCTAAATTCCCACTAAATTTTAGGAGAAAAATTTGATATCCATTCCCTAAAATTTCGAGTTTCTTCTATTATATAGTGGTAAAAACGTTGAACGAAAAAATAGCTTAAAAAGAGTGCGAAACCATATCGCACTCTTCACAATCGAATTATTTTTTTACAATATAATCGCCATGCACCCAGCCTGTTTTTCCGTTGTAGATCACCTGATACCAGGCATCCTTTTTAATGAATTCACCCTTATCATCGACAGCACCGATAATAAAGCCATTCGGTTTAACTGTCCCTAAAATTGTACTTGTAGTAGATGGCTCACTTCTAACATTGAGGGTAATAGTCATGTTGACAATTTGTAGACCATTTTCAAGACTTACATAATCATCAAAGACCCAGCCCTCTTGGCCGTTAACATTTACTTTCAACCAACCACCATTTTCGCCAAGTACCTTGAAGGAAGTATCCTTTGGCAAATTCGTAATAATTGAAGCATTGTCCGTTGTAGTCGGGTACGTTCTCATATTAAGATTGATCGTTGCCTTTCCAGTAGCTCCAGCTAAGCCTGGATCTAGCGCATATTGCTTCGATGGACTCGGTAAGGATGGAGCAGAAGACTGACTTTGATAAGCTGGCACATCAAACACTAAATTGGTAGTCGTATGAGCTCCAATTAATTCGTAGATATCGTATATTTTCTTCGCCTGAATCACTGCCCACATTACATGTGTTGCATACTGATGGACTGTTGGATTATCTGGATTCCAGCGCATTTTATAGAGCGTATCCTGACCCTTACTAATATACTGATCCTTTACAAATTGTGCACCACCAATAATGGCATCTTCAACAGTAAACCAGCCATTTGTATAGGCATTCTCAGCACCATATTTATTCGCATCAGCATCAATAGCGCCAATACCGTAAGCATTATACGTTTTCTTGATTTCCGTTAATTTATCACGGTTTTCAGCTGTCACCATCATCGGTTTACCATTTGTATCTAAACCAACCTCAACGCCTTTGATTAGAGTAGAGCCACCATTAGCTGTTTCATGAAGGGCATGGGATACCAAATAAATGGCATTGATGTTGTTATCAACACCCGCCTGAATAAAGGCTTCAGCTGTCCCCGCTAAGCTTCCTTTATTCGCAAGTACTTTATCATTCAGTTCCTTTGCATTCAGGTTGTTCACCACAGTAGATAATTTTAAAAATTGATAATATGATGGGCTATCCTGCATAAAACTTTTTGGGTGTACATAGTATGACACTAGTGCCTCGCTAGCCGTGAAAATGCCAGCACCATCGACCTTTGGATTATTCTTTGCCTGCTTACTGACAACTGTTGAATAATCGTGTGAGTAGTTCGTCGTAGTGTACTGCTTACCACCCGTTTCAGGTGCTTCTAGATGGATTAAACGATAGAGCACGGTAGCTGCCTCTGCACGAGTTGTTTGGGCAAGAGGTGCGAATTGATTATTAGGCTTCCCGACAAGTAGTCCTGTTGTTACGACGGCTTGTACATCTGCATAGGCCCATTTGGCAATACGAGCATTATCACTAAACGTAATAGGGGAGGAAGATGTGGTGATGTTTTGATAAGTGAGAGCTCTTTTTAACATAGCCGCCATTTCCTGACGATTAATATGAGCGTTCGGGTTAAATTTGCCCTGCTCATCACCTTTAATCAGACCGTGATAGCTTGCTTGCTCGATGACCCCGTAATACCAGTCACCTTTCTTCACATCTGAGAAGGTTCCTTGACTAGAAGCCGCTGGTAAGTTGAGTGTTCGAACTAGAAAAGCGGCAAATTCAGCTCGAGTCACAGCATCATTCGGACGATAATTGCCGAATTCATCGCCCTTCATTAAATCGTTGGTAATTAGGTAGTTCATTTCATTGTAGGCCCAGTGCTTAGAAATATCTTCTGCTGAAGCGGAAGTAGGTGCAAGATATAACATACCTGCAAGCACTGCCCCGTATAGAGGAAATTTACGTTTCATTTTTTAAGCTCCCTTCAATAGCTGATGATGTTCTATCAAACTATTAAAAGTGTAGCATAAAAAAAGGAAATCTATCATTACAACATAAGGACAGATAGCTTGAGTGCATAAATAATAGAAGAAACTCATGAAGGAGAAGAAGGGAAGACACAATTCGCTAAAAAACGTCTTTTATATTTCTGTTTCTTTACAATTATAACTAAATTATTACGGGAGTCTTTAATTTTTGACAATTTAGTAACCATTCCAGAAAATGCTTGGTTATTATTGAGAGTAAGGTATAATAGGTAACGGAACTATATGTTACCAATACAATTGAGGGGATAATTAGTTGGAATGATATTGGTATCTATTAAATACCATAATAGGTATGGTAAAAAAATCTTCTATAACTAAATTTATGTCCCAATGCTTGAATTTCGGAAAAGATAGTGTTATATTATTGTAGAAAGTGAATAAACTTACTAGAATGGTATTCTACTACGCTTTTTCTAGTAAATTTACTAACCAATTTGCTTTAGTTTTGTATTATTCAAGAAAGCTATAATACATACATTTAGGTAACTAGGCGGTACTATAGTTTTCGTTGGATTAATATCAATTTAAGGAATTTTAGGGAGGAATACATTAATGGCAAAGCAAAACAAAGGCCGTAAGTTCTTCGCGGCATCAGCAACAGCTGCATTAGTTGCATCAGCAATCGTACCTGTAGCATCAGCTGCGCAAGTAAACGACTATAACAAAATCTCTGGATACGCTAAAGAAGCAGTTCAATCTTTAGTTGACAAAGGCGTAATCCAAGGTGATACTAACGGGAACTTCAACCCACTTAACACTGTAACTCGTGCACAAGCTGCAGAAATCTTCACGAAAGCTCTAGAATTAGAAGCTGACGGCGAAGTAAACTTCAAAGACGTTAAAGCTGGCGCTTGGTACTACAACTCAATCGCTGCTGTTGTAGCTAACGGTATCTTTGAAGGTGTAAGTGCAACTGAATTCGCACCAAACAAATCTTTAACTCGTTCTGAAGCTGCTAAAGTTCTTGTAGATGCTTTCGGTTTAGAAGGTAGCGAAAGCCTAGGCCAATTCGCTGACGCTTCTCAAGTTAAACCTTGGGCTAAATCTGCTCTAGAAACAGCTGTAGCTAACGGAATCTTCACTGGTTCTGAAGAAAACGGTAAATTAAACTTAAAACCAAACGCAGCAATCACTCGTCAAGACTTCGCAGTAGTATTCGCTCGTACTCTTGATCTAGTTGACGCTGAAACTCCAGTTGACGCTTCAATCAAAGCTATCAACAACACAACTGTTGAAGTAACATTCGACGAAGAAGTTGATACTGATAACGTAACTGCTGGTAACTTCAAAATCGATGGTTTAGAAGTTAAAAATGCAGCTATTAAACAAACAAACAAAAAAGTTGTTGTTTTAACAACAGCTGCTCAAACTGCTGATAAAGAATACGTTCTTTCTTATAAAGACGAAGAAATCGGCAAATTCAAAGGTATTGCTTCTGTAATCCCAACAGCAATCAAAATGGTTACTCCATCTGTACAAGGTACAATTGGTAAAGAAGCAACTGTATCTGCACAAGTTACAGTTCCAGAAGGTCAATCTAAAGCTGGTATCCCTGTAACATTCAACATTGCAGCTGATACAAACAACCAATTAAACCAAAAAATCGAAGTTGTAGCTTACACTAACGAAGAAGGTATTGCATCTTACTCTTACACTCGTTACTACAAATACAACGACCAAGTAACTGCTTATGCTTCTGAAAAATCTTCAGTATATGCATCTGCTAAAGTATACTGGGCTGAAGGCTTAACTATTACTGAAGCAACAACTGGAAACGATTTAGCAAACGGTGCTAAAAAAGTTTACAAAATTAAAACTGATAAATACAACACTCAATATGTTGGTACATCAAACACAGTTGATTACAACTATGTAAACGTTGCTTTCAAAGAAAACGTTGATGTAGCTCCAGACAAATTAGTTCGTGATGTAGAAGTTATCGATACTGGCTTATCAACTAATGCTAAGTACCCATCACAAGTTACAACTGGTGGTGTAAATGTTGTTCGTGTTAAAGTGAACAGCAATGGTGAAGCTACATTCACTCTAACTGGTTCTAATGCTTCAGTTACTCCAATCGTATTCGTTGACGAGTCTAAAAACCTAGTTGGTAAATATACAGATACAGCACTACAAGCTGCTGCTCCAACTGTTAAATTTGCTCTTAACCATACTCTAGGTTTAACTGTTAAAGCTGAAGGCGTTCAAAATGCTGCTGCTATCAACTTAAATAACGATAAAAACAAAGGTACAGGTCAAGGTGGACGTACGTACACTGTTACTGTAACTGATAAAGATGGTAAAGTTGCACCAGCTGGTACAAAAGCATATGTAACATTTGCTGATGGAAGCTACAGCACTGATAAAGAAGTGAAAATTGTAAGTGCAGATGGTAAAACAACTGCTGTTGCAAACAAAAACACTCGTTTCGAGATCGTTGTTACAGGAACTAAAGGTGAAGCAACATTCGACTTAATCGGTCAACGTGATGCATTTGCTGCTCCAACAGTTTACCTAGAAAACGGTAAGGAAGTAGGCTTAGATAAAGCAGACTTACAAACTGTAGGCGAAACTACTTACTTCGTAGATGCTGTAATTGCAAACGCAACATTAAAAGTTAAAAATGCTGATGGCAAGGAAGTAAAAACTTTACCAACTTCACAAACTGCTTACTTCGAGTATCAATCAGTTGATCAAAACGGATTTGACTACTATGCAGGTACTGGAGTATACGAAGTATCTTACCAAGTAACTGCACAATTTGCAGATGTTACTGTTACTGGTAATGGCGCTACAAAAACAGTTAAAGCTGGCACAACTGAAACTGTAAAAATTAATGCAGTAAATGGTAAAGCGACACTTAACGTTAACTCAACAAACGTTGCTTCTAACGTTTCTGTTCAAGCTTCTGCTTCTCAAGTAAGCTTACCAAACCAAACAGCTACATTAGCATTCACAAAAGGTACTCAAGTACCAGATTTATACACTGGTATTGTTGAAAAAATCGATACAGTTAATAATAAATTAAAATTTGTTAACTTTGACGAAATCAAATATTCAACAACTTCATTCAAGAACCAAGCTGGTGTTGTAATCAGTGAAACAGAATTTGAAAAACAAATTTCTGATGCTTTAGCTGCTAAATCAGTAGTGAAAGTTACTTCTGTTTTAAATACAGACGGTACTTACAATTTAGAAATCGCGTCTATTACAGCTTCTGCTAATGTTCCTGTAGATGCATTATCTGCGGTTGCAGTTGATAGTGACCGTGATGGAAATGCTGATCAAGTAGTTGTAACATTCAGTAAGGCTGTAGATGAGACTAAATTAGCGACTGCTGACTTCACAATTGCTGGTGCTACTGTTGCATCAATTGGAACAGACGCTAATACAAAAGATAATAAAGTTACACTTAACATTACTGGTGTAACAGGATTGTCAGTGAATGACTTGGTAGTTAGTGCTAAACCTACAGTTGGTGTTGATCTTTCAAACCTTTCAGCTTCAACAATTAAAGTTGCTCCTGCAACTGCACTTCCAGGTTTTGTGAAGGGTATTACAGTAACTCCAGCAACAGTAGCTGATGGAGCAGCTGGTACTAAACAAGTACTAACTCTAGTTGCAGCTCCAGCAACAGGAACAGGTGATGCTATTGCTACTGTTGTAGGAAACGGTATTTCTAAAAATATCCCTGTCGCTGTTGTAGCAGGAGATACTAAGGAAGCGGTAGCAGCTAAAGTGTTTGATGCAGTGAAAGCTGATGCTACTGTTAATTCATACTATGAGGTAACTTATACAGCAGGTTCTGATACAGTTACTTTCACAAATAAAAATGCAGGTGTTGGTAATGCAACAGATAAAGTTACAGTTGCAAACCAATTTACGGCACCATTAACTTCAACTACAGTTGCTGGTACTGATGCTACTGGTGAAGTTACAACTATTACTGGGTTCACTGGTACTGCAACTGCTGCTGGTAAATTAGAAGCAACTATTACTAAAGGTGGAACAGTTCTAAAAACTGTATCTATTGATGTAGTATCAGGTGCAACAGGTGCTGAGGCAACAGCTCAGTTATATGCTGCATTATATGCAGATGAAACTGTAAAAGCTAATTATATTGTTTCATATACTGGTTCAAATATTACACTTACTAATAAAGTACCTGGTGTAGTAGCTGGTACTGCAAATGCAACTTCTGTAACTATCCAACCTTAATAGATAGTTTTAATAGAATTAAAAGGCTCTGTGATAATTTCACAGAGCCTTTTTCATGATGCCACCAGTAATGGTATTTAATCTATATGGCATAAGTCCAGATCTGCGAAAAAAAGTAATGACTAGATAAGTGCAAGTGTGTCTATGGTGACGTGGAATCCCATAATGATGATATTCACACAATATAGG
>NZ_DAMDAY010000034.1:28401-33988 GCF_032093475.1 Lysinibacillus sp.
AGGAAATTCTCTTTACTTCACATGTAGCTTTGGAGTACAGTGGATAAACCTCTAGTGCCTATTTCTTGTTTTTAAATAATAATCCTTTATTTTTACTTTCTTATTAATTTGGATATGGTGAAATTTGTTGAGTGGAAACAGTAGATTGTGACGTTAGAAAACTAAAGACTACATATTTGTATAAGCTGTAGATTATTTGTGATAGTCATAATCGAAATAAAACACAATTCAAACAGTTAATATACTATTGATACAGAAATTAATGAGCCTTTTATTCCTTTACAGGAGTAAAGGCTTTTTATATTTAAAGGAGAGATTCATATGGAAGATAAACATGATTTACCTGTAAATCTTGTAGATAATTGAACAGGTAAAGTTAGTTTGGGAACTACAAAGAAAGGCGTCTTCGTTCACCCCACGATGCCTACAAATTATTTTGAAGAGGTGGGAGTAGAATGTCCAAACTAACGATGCTATGAAACAAGTTTCATATTCTTTAAACTTCTCTGATTATGCAAAAGTAATGTAACTTTTTTAAATTTAAAAAGTCTAATTAAGAAAATAGCTTTAACGTGTGTATTAATGCATTCGATTATTCAAATTACTTCTCAAATACTATTTATACATAGATCGATTTGAGTTTGATAGAAAGCCAGTTTTAAAATTTTTTATCGAGTATTAAAGAGTTTAATAGTAAATGTTCATAGTATTTTGGAATACCTTTTGTCTTATATGAAGCTTTTGAAGGAGGGAGGTTAGCACTCTAGTACCGTATTCTACTCTTTTCGATAAAAATCCCACATTTTAGGGGTTTTTCATGTTAAGATGATAAAGACTATTGAATGTGAAAAAAAGGAGATTAGTATGTTTAAGAAACTAAGAACTACCTGTATTGTATCGGCAGTTGCTTTGGCTACGATTTTGCCTGGACAAGCTTCTGCAGCTACTAGTAATAATGGAATTCAAATAAAAAACAATGTTTCTATTACCATTAATGGAGAAACGATTCATGTGTATGATCCTATCTTAAATAAGTCGGATTTCTTATTATTGCCCATGCGTGCATTATATGAGGCGGTTGGTGCAAGCGTGGATTGGGATAAGGAAACATTGACGGCATCGGCTATTCGTAATGGTAAAACAGTCGATTTAACGATTGATTCGATGAAGGCTTTAGTAGATGGACAAGAGGTTGCGATGGATGTTGCGCCATTTATGTATAAGGACCGCACTTACATGCCATTACGTTTCGTCAGTGAAAACTTTGATGGTATTGTTAATTGGGATGAGGCTACCCAATCAGTAGATATTACATTATCCGATGAAACAACAGCACCACCGCAGGAAGACCCATATATCTTACATATCAATAACAAGCGTATTGTGATGAAAGATCCAATTGTTACGAAGGATGGAAGAACATACTTACCTGCTAGCTATATTTATGATTATTTAGATGATTCATCGGGCACATGGCAACCGGATGGTTCCTTTGAATTGTTAGTTGGTGGGATGAGCTTTATTTTCAATGATAATAGCAATCAAGCTTTGATTAACAATGAAGCTGTGACAATGATCGAAAAGCCATTTGTACAAAAAGGCAAAATGTATGTTCCTGCTAAGTTTCTTGTCGATGCATTAGGCGGAAATTTACGCTATATCACGGATAAAAAAGAAATGTATATTTACGTTTATCGATATATGTTCACAAGTCCTTTCCTTGAAAAATCATATGGCTCTACGTCATCACCAGATGTTGTTCCTTCTGCTCGTTTAGAAGGGGATCGTGACTTATTTATTAGTGATAATCCAGAAACGCTAACACGTAAGCTCGTGCCACTGAATAATGCAACGCTTGCACAATATGATGTGAAACCAACAGCCGCAACGAATAAGCATCGTGTCTTTGGCTGGCATTACAACACGTTAGGTACGGATGTCAATCTCGGTATTACGGTTCAAAACAAGTCTACGACAGAGAGCATTAAAGTGACTGACTCGAGAGGCATTAGCCAAAAAACAGGTAATAGCTGGGTAGGTCATGACCTAGGCTTGACGATTGCGGATGCTGTGTTAAATAACAAGCTTCAAAAATCGGAGAGCAGTGGTATTGTTATTGCGCCAGGGGAAACAAAGGTCATTGAAACATATGATTTACACTATGATTATATCATTGGCTTCTTACATGATTTAGATATTCAAGCAGTCAATGGTGGCAAACCAGAGTATACGATTCGTACAGTGCTTACAAAGGATAATAGTGATTTAACGACTATCCAATCTGAGCAGGTAGCCATTGATGAGTATGCTAAACATCCAAGAGGTGCGTGGCCAAGCGCTACGATTCTAGCAGAATTACCAGCCTATACAGTAGATTCTCCTGAGGTAGGCTATAACATTTCTAACGGTCGTACTGACAATTTACAAACGGCTGAAAATTCACTATCCCAAATTAATGGGTCGGTAGGAAATCCAGGTCATTTCGGTATGAACTACAAGGTTTCCATCCCTGTAGTCAATCCAACAGGCTCTACAAAAACGATTAAGCTGAAACTAGCTGGTCGAGGCGGCTTATACAGTGGTGCTATTAAAGTAAATGGCACGGTGTATTTAGTGCCTTCATTAAGAGTAGGGACAGAGTATGTTGAATTACCAGATATCAAGATAAAGGGTTCAAAAGATACGATTGAATTAGAACTGATGCATGCTGGTGGGGTTAATCTTCCAGTTGCTATCTATGTAGAAACAAAATAAAAAAGTCACTGGCACGGGTCATGTGACATGAGATCGTGCCATACTTTGAAACTATTCGGAGTGAAAAAATGGCAAGAAAATTAGTAACAACAGTTGTCGTCCTTTTCATGCTTTTGCTGGCAGTTAGTCCTATCAATGGACAAGCTGCTGGTTTAGGCAATAAAGTCAGTGAAGTGAAAAAAGAGGTTTCACCACAAGTAACACATATACAGCAAAGTTATACTTCAAGTTCTTTACGTCAGTTTGTAAATGTTTTAGATGTCAATTTAAATAATACATATACGAAACTAGAAATTGGTATGCCTAATCCTATTAATTCATTAAAAACAACATCAGCGATGGCGAAGCAAAATACATATGATGGACATCGCGTTGTTGGTGCAGTCAATGCTTCTTACTTTTTAGGAAATGGTATGCCTGCGAACTTGTTAGCGGAAAATAATGAAATTGTGAACTATGGTATTTTAGGAGATACGTATGATAGTCCAACACAAAAGCCAGTTGCTTTTGGTTTATCTAAATCAGGGAAGGCTATTGCAGACTATTATTCTACAAATCTTTCTTTCCAGGTGAATGGCAAAAGCTATCCTATTGATCTCATTAATAGTGAACGAGGAACAAATAAAAACGTTTTATATACACCTGAAAAAAGATCAACCGGTTCGAATACATGGGGTGTAGAACTTGTGGTATCAGGTGCTAGCCAAGATACAAGCGTCTTGCATTTTGGCGATCAATTCTCAGGCACAGTGTCACATGTAACAACTTATGGGGTTGAGGGTAATTCATCTATACCTGCAGATGGCTTTGTTATTTCAGTTCAAAATAAAGAATTAGCTACTGAATTAAGCAAGATCACAGCAGGTACTAGTGTGGATGTTAGTTTATCGATTGATCCAAAATGGATGGATGCACAATTCATTTTAGCTGCTGGTCCAATGCTTGTGCGTAACGGCAAGGTTGATATTTCAATGCCAACGAATTCTGGCTTTGCTTCAACACGAAGCCCACGTACAGCAGTAGCAGTGGATGCAACAGGTACAAAGGTATCTCTTGTGACGATTGATGGTCGCATTAGCGGTCATAGTAATGGTGTTAATTTATCAGATTTAGCATCTCATTTAATTTCAATGGGTGCATCTTCAGCTATCAACTTAGATGGAGGCGGCTCTACTGCGATGGTGGTGCGTAATCCAGGAGGTTATTTCGCCAATCTAGTGAATAGACCATCAGAGGGTAGTGAGCGTCGTGTATCTGCCATTTTACAGGTTGTTAATACCGCGCCACCAGGCAAGGCAAAATCAATTACATTAAATAATGTTGGTCAAGTAATGAAAGGTTCTTCTGTAGAGATGCAGGCTGCTAGTGCCTATGATCAATACTTGAATCCAATGACAATTAACCCAGCGAATATGAACTGGACAGTTGAAGGAAATATCGGCAAGATGGACGGTTCTACCTTTACCGCTACACAAAAAGGTGAAGGGAAAATTATTGGAGAGTATGAAGGGATTCGTACGTCCACACCTGTGAAAGTAGTAGACTTAGCAGAAAAACCTATTGTACTAGATAGCTTCGATAATACGTCATCTTGGACAACAGAAGTGGCGAAAGCCAATGCTTCCTTAGCAAGCTCTAAAGAGTATGCGAGACAAGGAGCGGCTAGCTTACAGTTAAACTATGATTTCACAACAGCCGGCACAGGCACAAAAGCTGCCTATATGGTTGCTAAAGCACCAATTGCTATTTCAGGGCAGCCTAAAAACATTGGGGTCTGGGTATTTGGTGATGCAGGTAAGCATTGGCTAAGAGGTGTTGTGATTGATGGCGCTGGAGCTAAGCATACGATTGATTTCACAAGCCAGGGCGGTTTAGACTGGAGCGGCTGGAAATACGTGACGGCGGATATTCCAAGTGATCTAGCACAGCCATTAAAATTTGAACGTTTATATGTCGCGCAACCAACAGCTTCTCTTCAAAAGAAAGGTAAGCTATACTTCGATCAATTACAGGCGGTCTATAAAGACAATCACGAGGAATTAGTTTATACAGATGTAACAAAAGGGCATTGGGCATTTTCAGAAATCCAAAGCCTATACGATAAATCCCTTATTAAAGGGTACTCAAATGGAACATTTAAGCCAGAAGCATCTATTACACGTGCAGAGGCAGCTACAATCATTGCTAGAGCTTTAAATCTCTCAACGACGAAGGATTCAAGCTTTAAAGATGTAAGTAAAAGCCATTATGCCTACAGTGCCATTGCAGCAGTCGAGCAGGCTGGCATTATTAAAGGGCAAGAAGCAGGGAAGTTCAATCCAAACGGACAGCTTTCACGTGCAGAAATGGCAGCGATTTTAACAAGAGCGTACAAATTAACGGGAACAAGCAAGGTAAACTTCACAGATATTAAACCAACACACTGGGCGTACAGCAATATCCAAGCGCTTGTGGCGAATGATTTAACTGGAGGTTTCCCTGATAATACGTTTAGACCAGATGCACAAATTACGCGTGCTCAATTCGCAAGCTTCTTAAATAGATGCTTGTCATTAAAATAAACATGAAGAATCCTCTGTAGTAGCTACAGAGGATTTTTTCATGTTGTTTAAAAAGGAATGTTTGCGCTAAAGCGAGGGTTGATTTCCGTTTTAGAGCTACTTGCTTCCCTGTGGGCGTGCGCCGAGCCGCTTCCTCGCTACCACTTTGTGCATAGTGGGCTATTTTGATTACTATGGCTAGTATGGAAGATAAGTAAAAGCCACTTTTTGCAGAAAGGTTGATTGGAGTGGAGCCAGCGTCACTCCTAGGGGATTAGCGTCACAGATGAGAC
>NZ_DAMDAY010000035.1:0-3949 GCF_032093475.1 Lysinibacillus sp.
CCCCGTTATACGAAATTGTTGTAAGATCATGTTTTAATGAGTCACGATGTAGATCCAGTATTAAATCATAATTATTTGTTTCTAAATGCTTACTTAAATAAGGTCTCATCACATTATAAGATTCGTGATATCCCTTACCTTCTGCTTGTAATTTCTTCATAATATCTACATCAAGAACATCTGTCTTCAAGCCATTTACATTAAAATGATTCACAATCTTATCTTTCAAGCTCATAATATTAACCGTTTCATGAGAAGTCGCTACCTTACCGCTCACTGCCTTTACCATTGGTTCATAGGCTTCATGGGAATGAGTAAATAACACTAACACTTTAAATGGGTCAGGTCCCGGATCCGGGGCTTGATCTGCTTCAGGTTCTTTCGTTTGTTCCAACACACTTTGTTCAGCTAAATTGGTAGCGGCAAACACGACCTGCTTATCTTCTGGTTGTTTAATCGGAGTCGATGCTTGCTTGTTGAACGGAAGTTGCCCAGCAATGACAGGTAATACGAAAAAGAACAATAATATACCAAATGACCATTGTAGTTTTTTTAGCAAAGTCACACCCTCCTCCCCATATCGTATGGAGGGGGGGTATTTTTTAGAACGAAAAAATATTTCTTGTTTTCTGCATAAAAATCAGTGCTTCAGAAGAGCTCTCATTTTACTTTTTTATATTTCACTTGCCCAATTCATTAGCATAGAAGCCACTAATCTTGCATAGCGATCAATCCAATAGTCTGCTTCTTTAGGCGTTACCATCAATTGTGTATGGGAGCCTGCGAAGGTTTCTTCAAAGAGCTGTTGACGTTCCTCTTTCGTCCATGTCGCCCATTCACCGAAAATAGGTTGAACTAACGTCATATCTAGGTCCTTACTGATGTCTGGTTGCCAAGAGGATAAAGAAAGCTTTGATGATGGTTTACTTCGTTCAGCCACTCGAGCAGCTATCGAACGAAGCATTGTTTCTACTGCATCTGCAATTAAAACTGGTGCATCAACTACAGTCGGGATGCCAATTGCAGTTACTGGAATACCCAGCATCTCATAGGAGATTTCCTGACGTTGATTCCCTACCCCTGATCCTGGATGTATACCTGTATTTGTTAGTTGAATGGTTTTACATAGTCGATTACTCGCTCTCGTAGCAAGTGCGTCCACGACAATGATTAATTTTGGTTGTAGACGTTCAGCAATGGCAGCCACGAACTCACCTGTTTCATAGCCTGTTTGTCCTGTTACACCAGGCGCATACATCACAAATTTTTCATCAATCACATCTAAACTATGCAGATGATCAATCAAATACGGACCAATCGCATCGGGTGTAATTGTGCGATTCCCCAAGCCGACAATTAGAATTTTATCGTCTTCTTGCCAGGAAAGGGATTCATGCAATTTCTTAAAATTCACCAATAGCTCTTGTTCTAGTTGTGTAAATCCATCTTGATCTTCTAATGTTAGGGTCGGGACAGAAAGTGTAATATACTGTCCTTCTTTTTTACCAATTTGCTTTTCCCCTTCAGCATCTACAAGAACGTCTGTAATTTTCACTCGACCAGCATTCCGATCTACTATTTGAATGCCACTTGATTGTTCCAATTTTTCTTTTTGTTCTTTTGTCTGATGGACAACTACCTCTTCTGATTCATCGATTAAATCTGTTCGTTGCCAATTAAAATTTTCCATACAGTTCACCTCAAGCTGTAGTTTGTTCAAACTGTCAAGTAAATATTCTTTGCATTTATCTATTGCAATTTGGCCAAGCGTTTGTTAAAATGATTTTTGTTGTATTGACACAAGAAATCAATGAGAAGATATCATCTCGTACCTAATTTAGGAGGTGAAATATATGCCAAACATTAAATCTGCGATTAAACGCGTAAAAGTTAACGAAAAAGCTAACATTGCTAATTCTCAAGCTAAATCTGCAATGCGTACTACAGTGAAAAAAGCTGAAAACGCTGTTGCTGCTAACGCTGAAAACACACAAGAACTTTTACAAGCAGCTTTCAAATCTTTAGACAAAGCAGCTTCAAAAGGACTTATCCACAAAAACGCGGCGGCTCGTAAAAAGTCTCGCCTTGCTAAAAAAGCGTAATTGTTTAAAGGATCAGATACTCTATTAGGAGTAGCTGATCTTTTTAATTTTGATAGATAATAAAAAAAGCTGTCGCAATATTGGACAGCTTTCTGTGTTAAAGTTGACGTAATAAGAAAAGCTCTAAAAAGCGTTCTCGGTTACCGCTTGTCGATTTCAGTTGTAAATCAACCTCTGCTAACTGATATAAGGCTCTTAACAAACTTTCTTCTGACGGTCGATTCCGCTGCTCAACCATTAATTTGACACGATACGGATGTATTTTTAAATTTTTAGCAATTTGTTGCGGATGATATCCTTTCTTCAACAAATAAAAAACATTCGACATTGTACGAACATTGGATGCGAGTAACCCAACTAACATAATAGGTTCTTGTTTTTGTCGTAATAAATCATGATAGATAGACAAGGCTCCGACAGAATCATTCGCCAAATAAGCATTGAGCATTTTAAAAGCATCTTGCTCCAATGTTTTGGCCACTAAATCCTCCACTAAAGTAGATGTAATTTCACCACCCTCACCTAAATAAAGGGTTAGCTTATCAATTTCCATTTGTAATTGTAGCATGTTCGCTCCAACCATCGTCACAAGCAGTTCAATTGCATCTTGTGTAATGCTATTGCCCTGTGCTTTCACAATTCCTTGAATCCACACCGCTAAGTCCTGTTCCTTTGGTGTTTCTGCTTGCACAAGTAACGCATGCTCTTTCATCATTTTGGTTACTTTTTTACGTTCATCTAATTTTTCATATGGGGCAATAAATACAGTTACTGAAAAATCGGATGGATTCGATAACCACGTTTCTAAACGCTTCACATCATGATCGATTTTTTCCTTCCCTTTTTCGGTTGCCTTTAAAAAAGAGGCATTTTTAGCAATAATCAATTTTCGTTCTGAGAAGAAAGGAATTGTATCTGCTTCATCCATGACAGCATCTACTGGCATTTCATCCAAATCAAATGTTGTCATTTCTAGCTCTTCTTCTGGGCCCATCGCTTTTTTTAAACGCTTGATGGTCTCATCTATAAAATAGCTTTCTTCACCAACAAGTAAATATACTGGTGCCAGCTCACCTTTTTTTATTGTATTCCAAACCGTTGAAATCATAATTTCCCCTCCATCTAGCAATACTATTAGTATACATGATTTTTTATTGATATAGCAGAAGACACAATAGCTCTTTCGTGAAAGATGAATGAGTTTTACTTTCTACCCTTTAAAGGCTATTTGTGTCTTTGACTAAATTGTGTCGATTCCTTGCCAGACGGGGAATTCTCCTTTTCAATATAGCTTTTATGCACATGTTGTCTTATAATAAATAACAGAATTGGAGGGATAACAATGAATCCATTTGAAGGAAAAAACATACAATGTCGACGTAACGATGCCATCGATTCTGGTGTTGGTTTCGGTGTATCATTTGGCGTTTTCACAATTATGTTTATTATTGCAACTATAGTAGAATTTGTATCACAGTAATTGGACTTATGCACAGAAAAGGGCTTTGTCATTGGACAAGGCCTTTTTCAATTTTTGACACTGACCATGTAGTATTGCCACGAATACGAATTTCAATTGTTCCATCTACTCCTGTTGTAAAAGTCGCCAAATTCCGACTTGTAAAACGTTGGACCACTTCTTCATGTGGATGTCCATAGCGATTCTGGAGACCTGCACTGAAAATCGTTAATTGCGGTTGGAGTAACTCGACAAATGATTCTATACTTGATGTTTTACTACCATGGTGACCTGCCTTAAGTAGTGTTAGATTGGCTATTAGATGCCCGTAACGCTTAATTAGCTGTTGTTCACCATATTGCTCCAAATCGCCGGTAAAAAGCGCTGT
>NZ_DAMDAY010000035.1:3959-32876 GCF_032093475.1 Lysinibacillus sp.
GCGCTGTAAACCCCCTCTGCTGCATGTATAAAACAAGTGAATCATCATTTCCTTCATAAAAGGTATCTTGAGGCCATAAATAATAAAAACCCACCTCTCCGATATGCCACGCTGTCCCCTGCATCTTTTCCTTGATGGGAACTTTGAATTTCTTTGCCTCCTTCAATAAATCTCTCATGACAGGCTGTTCCAATGAACCCGGCGTAACATGAATTTCCTTCATTTTAATCTCTTGTAAAACTTCCTCTGCCCCTTCTACATGATCTGCATCTGCATGTGTGGCAATAAAAATGTCGATAGCTCTTATACCCTTGCCTTTTAAAAACGGCACTACAACTTGCTTTCCCACCTCATAAGGTCTATCTGTTTTCTTCCATTGCTCTTGTTCAAATCGCAATACCCCTCCCGCGTCAATGACATACACAGCTTTCCTAAATGGTAATTCAATCACGATACTGTCCCCTTGTCCAACGTTTAAAAACGTGATCTTTGTTTCGCTATACAACATGGGTGATAAATGAATCCAAAGGGCTGGTATGAAGAGGATGACAATTGCCTTCCCATATCTTCTTGTTTCTAAGTAATAAAAGCTCACTAGAACACTTAGCATTGCTACACAACTAAGCCAAATAGCTGGTTTACCTGGTGACCATAATTGGAAAGGTAGCCCCTGCATGTAAAAAATCATATCGGTTAACAAATGACGTAATGGTTCGTAGACAATAAATAACATGTCTGCAAGTGGTAAGGGAAGATACGTTAGAACAAAGACCACTAGATTAAAGGGCAATATTACAAAGGAAAAGAGTGGAACAAACATAATATTTACAATGAACGAGGATAGGGATAGTTCATAAAAATGATAAAGTAATAAAGGATAGACGAGCAGCTGGCACACGAGTGTAATGCAAAAAGAGCGAGCAAGCTCATTTTTTGTTTGTTTAAAAATGGTGCCGGAATAAACAAGACTTACGGCTGCTAGATAGGATAGTTGGAAGCCTATTTGAAAAATGACGCCAGGTTCAAGCAAGACAAAGCCTATAAAGCTAAAAGCTAATGCATCATCCATTGGTAGGTCCAACTTAATCATGCGCAGTATCATCATTAATTCGACCACAGAAACCGCACGCCACACAGAAGGTGCGCCTCCTGCAATGACGCCATAAACGGGTAAGAGGATCAATAGAACAACCGTAGCCAATTCTTTGCGAACGCCTATTCTAAGTAATCCTTCAAAAAATAGCCAAGACATCAATGCTACATGTAAACCTGAAATTGCAAATAAATGCGTAATACCTAACTTTTGATAAGCACGCTGCAATTCATCATCCATTTGGTCCTTCTCCCCAATTAAAAGTGCTTGTGCCTCTACTACAAGGGATTTTGGAAAAGTACGTTCAATATGCTTTTCTATGCTGTATCTTCGTTCTGCAAGGAAGGTAACGAAGGAAGTTTGCTTTTCTACGTAACTCCAATTCGTGATTTCAACTATACCTATTGCTCCCTTACTCGTTAAATAATCTGACATTGAAAATGCATAAGTATGAGCAGCAGGTGATGGCTCAACAAGTTCACCTTTTGCTAAATAGGTTACGCCTGTTAGGGACGTATTTTCATATAGCTTTTTCTCTTGCTCAGAAGAAAATGTATAAACAACATAAAGTTTTTGGCCATCTGTGGTTGTTGCAAATCCTCGAAGTGTTTGACCGTTAATTTTATAGTCATTTGACCATGTTAATGGGAAGGTTGACGGTAAAGGGGAAGATTCCGACAAATGATAGATTGAAAGGAAAAAATACGATAGTAACCCACAAGCCATTACAAGCGTTGCAAGAAAACGTGACTCATCTTTTATGATGAGCCACAGTGCTAAAAGAAGTATTAACATGAGTAGCCAAGCCGACTTGTGTGCCGCAAGAGCAGCTACAAGTACAGCAAGTGCTATATGGATCCATTTATGCTTTAAAGCTTGATGCCAAATAATGCGCTCACCTTCTGTTCATATGGGAGCAATTTTTCTTGTGACACACCACTCTCGCGAAGCTCATCTAGAATCTCTGTGTACAAGGCTAGTTTTTCATCTCGCAAAAAAATCAATTTTACGCTCATCAAAGGGTACATGAACGACTTCCACTCCTGCTTTTTCAAATAATTCCTGAGCATATGGATTATTTTTATAGTCTGTTGCATAATACACACGTTCAATCCCTGCTTGAATAATGGACTTTGTACATGGTAGACATGGGAAATGAGTTACATACAAATCTGCACCTTTTGTTGGTGTTCCATATTTAGCGCATTGTAGCAATGCATTCATTTCGGCATGCACCGTACGAACACAATGATTGTCCACTACATAACATCCCTTTTCAATACAATGTTCATCTCCTGTAATAGACCCATTATAACCACCTGCAATAATGCGTTTATCACGTACCACAGTTGCTCCTACTGCTAGTCTAGTACATGTACTTCGTAATGCGAGTAAATGGCTTTGTGCCATAAAAAATTGATCCCAAGTAATTCGCTCCATATGACTACCTCCAAAATTTGCCTAACAAATGATTTTTCTCTTGTTTTTCTACTATAGTGTAGCCCTTTTTGAAAAGGGGCGTCAATATCACAAAATCTACAAGGTTTAGTTTACGGTAATAGAATCTTGTAACTTCTCAAATGTTTTATCACCGATGCCACTAACATTTTTTAAATCATCAATCTTTTGAAAAGGACCATTCTCCTCTCGGTATGAAAGAATACTTTGAGCTTTAGAGGGACCAATACCTGGCAATGTTGAAAGAGCTGACACATCCGCTTTATTAATATTAATCTTTTGCTCATTACTATTATTTTCAGCAGGCAAACTAATAAAATTAGTAGTTCCTTCCTCTAGTTGTTCACCTTTTTCGGGAATATAAATGACCATTTCGTCCCGCACTTTTTGAGCATGATTTATAAGCTGTGTGTCTGCATCCTCTGTATAGCCGCCTGCAAGTTGGACAGCATCTCGAATACGTTGGTCTTGCTGAAGCTCATAAACACCTGGGTATAGTACAGCACCCTTTATATCAACAAACACTTGCTGTATAGCCGTTTCTTTAGTCGAATCAATAAGGTTATTTTCTTCAATAGGTTGGATTGTTTCGATGAGCTCTTCTTGGGGAGGTGAAGAGTCTGAACTCGAAAAATAGAAGTAACAAAGTCCACTGAGTACGAGTATGCCGGGGAATAACATACTTTTTTTATACTTTTGCCATAAAGATTGGAGCATAGCACCACCCTTTCTTTGCAAAAGATAATCATATGGAGGTACATATATCTTACACTATCTCATGTTATTTGCAAACCGGTAAAGAATATAGTTTTAGAACAGTCGTTCCTCTCATTTTATCCTAGAGTTCTATCCATCACTCTAGCCTTTCTATCGACCAATTCAAAGACTTTTCCATCAAAAGAGCCACACTGTTACTTGAACAATGTGGCTCTTTTCTAAATTATTTTACTGCACGAATAAAAATGCGCTCGCTGTCATATTCTGGTGCTTCATCTGTAAAATCTGCTGTAATTTCAACATGATCAAAACCTATGGTACGCAACCAAGTCATATACTGGTCAATAGAGAAGGTGCGTTGAATATGCTCTTCGTCAAAACGCTCATATAATTCACTCGCGATATCTCGAACATAAAAAGTCATTTGATGGATAACGGAATGCTCGTAATCTGCAGGTTCTGTATGCCATACATAGCTAATATCTCCATCATCATACGTAAACGGTCCATCTAAAAAGATCTCATTCATTTTAAATAAGGAGTGGACGTCAAAAAATAGCTGTCCCCCGTCTCGCAGAGCATGATAGATACGTTCTAATGTCGTATAGACAGCTTGCTCCTCTATCACATAATTAAGGGAGTCTATAGTAATTGTAACAACGTCCAATGCCTCAAAGCCGTCTAATTCATCCATAGACATACAATATAAAGGTGCATGATATCCTGCAGCAGTAAAACGTTCTGTAGCAATGGATAACATCTCTTCTGATAAATCTATACCGCTGACCTTATAGCCAGCCTGTGCAAATAACAAGCTAAGCACACCCGTTCCACAACCAATATCTAACAATGCTGGATATTGACTACTTGGTGCATGTTGTACAACCCAATCTACATAAAGATTATAAGGAATATCCTTTTGTAGCTCATCATAGACATGGGCAAAGCGTTCGTAACTACTCACTTAGGCCTCAGGCATGTCTAATTGTGGTGCATCGCCCCATAGACGCTCTAAATTATAATAAGCACGCTCATCCTTATGGAAAACATGTGCCACTACATCACCTAAGTCTACAAGTACCCAACGAGCTGCATCGAAGCCCTCGATACGGCGGATTTCATAGCCCTCTTTTTCCGCTATATCTTGCAATTCACGCGCAATAGCTTGCACTTGGCGATCTGAGTTACCGTGAGCAATGATAAAATAATCCGCTAAAAGGGAAATTCCTTGCATATTTAAAACGACAATATCCTCACCATGTTTGTCGTCGATTGCTTTGTACGCTGCTTGTAATAAAGTTGAAGTCATCCTTCACTATCCTCTCTGTTCATCATATCGTTATAACATTCTATTGATAAAGGAAAAATTGGCTGCTTTGTGTCTATTAAAAATGCCAATGTATGGCGGACACAAGCACTCATGGCCTTATCCAAATTTTTTTGAGCTTTTTTGCGCAGACGATCGACACCTTCAAATCGGCGATTCGGTTCAATCATATCTGCTACAAAAATGATTTTTTCTAAACGACTCATACTAGCGCGTCCTGTTGTATGGAAACGAATCGCATTTAGTATCTCTTGATCAGTGATGCCAAACTCGCTTTCTGCTATATATGCACCAACCGGACCGTGTAGTAATTCACTGCCCCAGCCAATTAGTTTTGGATCTAATTTTTTTTCACGAACGATGTCCTCCATCCATTCAATGTCGGCATATTTAGCAATATCATGGAGGATTGCTGCTGTTTCAGCTTTTTTCGCATCCTCCCCATATTTTTGTGCTAAAGAAATTGCCGTTTCCATTACACCGATTGTATGGACATACCGTTTTTCAGGCATTCTTGGCTTAATCGCCGCTAAATACTGTTCGCGTTCCATATAGACCTTCCTTCCGTATGAACGTCTCTACCGCTTCTGGTAGCAAAAATGTCACCGTTCCTCCAGTAGCAAGGCGTTCACGAATCAGTGTGGACGATAAATCGATTTGAGGCACTTCCACCATACATACAGGGTAATCTGTCGTAGCCGTTGTTCCTGGACGCTTTACTCCAACAAATTGCACAAGTTTCACTAAATCATCGATACAATGCCATGTATGGAGCGAATCAATCATATCTCCTCCGATGATAAAGTGGAATTTCACATTTGGTTCTCTTCTACACAATGCTGAAAGTGTCTCATAGGAATAGGATACGCCACCCTTCTCAACCTCATACGACTCTACAGAAAAATGTGAAAATGGACGAATAGCCAGCTTCACCATTTCAAGTCGTTCAGCATTACTTGCATCGAAACGAGCATGCTTATGTGGTGGTATTGCATTAGGCATAAAACGAATTTCATCTAATTCTAGCGCATGAAAAACTTCATTTGCCATCATTAAATGCCCTATATGCGGAGGATTAAATGTTCCTCCCAGTAAACCGACCCTTTTCATCGTTTCACCTTATTTCGTTGCTTTTGGTAATACAATCTTTTTATGATTGCGTGATTCTTTATATAAAACAACTGTAAGACCGATTAATTGGACAAGCTCTGCATGTGCGCCTGTTGCAAGTGCTTCAGCAACTTCATGTTTATCTTCTTCACAGTTATCTAAAATACGTACTTTAATTAGTTCACGTACTTCTAATGCCTCACGAATTTGCTTTGTCATTTCGTCATTAACGCCGCCTTTTCCTACTTGGAAAATAGGTGTTAAATGATGTGCTTCCGCACGTAAAAAACGTTTCTGTTTACCTGTTAACATAAAAATTAGTTTCCTCCTAATTGTGCCTTAAGCTGCACAATCATTGAATTTGTATTTGGATACTTTCCTATCCAGTGCTCAAAAGCGATGGCTCCTTGATGTACAAACATCCCTAGACCTGTAACAATCGTTGCTCCCCTTTTTTCTGCTGCTTGTAAAAAAGGCGTCATTAATGGATTATACACAATATCTGCAACAATTGCTCCTTTCGAAAGCAAATCTAAAGAAAATGGCATGGAAAAATTGCCCGTGGCAAGGCCAGCCGATGTCATTTGCACAATAATGCTGAAATCAGCTAAAGTCTCTTCTGCTTCTTTTAATGAAATCGCACGACCTATTCCCATTTCATCAATAATAGCTTGAGCATTAGCCACTGTACGATTGGCAATGGACAAATGGCTATAGCCTTGCTGCTGCATAGCAAAAGCAATACCACGAGCAGCGCCTCCAGCACCAACAAGTAACACAGGCTTGTCTTTATGCGACGTACCAACGGCTTCTTCAAGTGAGCGAACAAAACCGATACCATCTGTATTATAGCCTTTCAGCTTTCCTTCCATTGTTCGTACGACTGTATTCACTGCACCCATTTTTTGGGCCAGCTCATCTAGCTCATCTAAATAGGGTATGATGGCTGTTTTATGGGGAATTGTAACGTTCCAACCACTTGCTCCTAATGTTTTCAAACCAGCCACTGCTGACTCTAATTGATCAGAAGGGACATGTAAAGGAATATATGTCGCATCTATCGACATGTCCTCGAACCAAGCATTATGCATGGCTGGTGATTTTGAGTGTTCAATTGGATCACCCATCACTGCAAACCACTTCTTCATTTTCTAGCCCTCTCTCTACTTTATCCTTCGATTTATATAAGGGAAGGACGAATTGAAACTTGTACACCTTTTGGTGCATAAGCTGCCACTACTACATTGGCATGTTGAACTGTAATCCAGCCCAGCCCAGAGAAAACAACATCTGTTTTGGCTTCTTTAATAGAAAACTCATGACGAACTAATGGCGGTAGTTGATCGATGAAATCTGCAGTTGGTGGTGCCAGAAGTTCTCCTTTATGTTCTGCGTACAACGTATCTGCCTTCTCTAGCTTTGTTCGATGAATTGGTAAATCGTTGGCTACATGAATTGTAAAGGCAGAGCGATCTCCCTGAATGAAATCAAATCGAGCTAAAGCCCCAATAAATAAAGTTTGTCCAGCATTTTGCTGATAAACTTTTGGTTTAATTTCTTTTTTCGGCATAATATATTTTAATTCACTGGAATCAATATGATGAGCCATTTGATGATGATTAATAATACCAGGTGTATCATATAATGCACTACCATCATCTAATGGAATTTCAATCATGTCTAATGTTGTGCCAGGGAAATGAGAAGTTGTAATGACTTCACCTTCACCTGTTGCCTGTTTAATAATACGATTAATGAACGTAGATTTCCCAACATTTGTACAACCAACAACATAAACATTTTGCCCTTTTCTGTACGCGTCGATAGCTTCCATTGCTTCAGCCATCCCCTTGCCTTTATGAGCACTTACTAACAGGACATCGACAGGCTGAAGACCAAGAGCCTTTGCTTCTCGTTTAAGCCAGTTGATTACTTTTTTAGGTTTTACCGATTTTGGTAATAAATCTGCTTTATTGGCAATCAACAGGACTGGGTTATTTCCTACAAAGCGGTGAAGCCCCGGTAACCAGCTCCCATTGAAGTCAAAAATATCAACAATTTTTACGATTAAGCCTTGCTGTGTACCAAGACCATTTAAAATACGTAAAAAGTCATCATCTGTTAATGACACTGGTTGAATTTCATTGTAATTTTTCAAACGGAAGCAACGTTGGCAAATGACCACATCCTTCTCTAAAGATGATGGGGGTGCATACCCAACTGCTGTTTTATCTTCTGTTTGAATTGTTGTACCACAGCCAATACAATTTGGCATTTCAATCATTCTTGTTCCTCCCAAGTTATAATTCCTTTTCGTTTCAAATCATTAAACACGCGACGTTCAATGAAACGATTCAATTTTGTTACAAGCCCATCCGATTGGGCAACAGGTTTAACTAACACTGTATGCAGACCTAAGCGATTGGCACCCATCACATCTGTAAGCAGTTGATCTCCTACCATCACTACTTCATTTGGACGCAAACCTAGCTGAATTAGCGCATTATAAAAAGCATTTCGAAGTGGCTTTCTTGCCTTGTGAATATATGGGATACCTAATGGCTCAGCAAAATGTTTTACACGTGCCTCATTGTTATTCGACGCAATAATAACACGAATTCCTGATTCTTTCATAATGCGTAACCATATGATTAGCTCTTCAGTGGCATCTGGACGATCCCATTCAACCAGCGTATTATCCAAATCTGTAATGATTCCTCTAATACCTAATTCTTGTAACTTCTCTGGTGTAATTTCAAAAATATTCGTCACAAATTCGTTTGGTAATAAAAAATTATACAAAATAGCGACCCCTAATCTTAACGTATTATTCGACCATTATAGCATATTTGCAAAGGCTTCACCCATTCTAATTGGGCTTCCTTTAACAACATTATCCGTAAATTCAATCGCATCCTTTTCAAACAGCATCACAACGGTAGAACCAAATGAGAAATAACCAACTTCTTGCCCTTTACGCCATTTCGTTGTTGTATTAGTAAGCACAATTGAATTAACAAAGGTTGCGCCCACTTTTATAAATGCTACATGTTGCTTATTGTCTACTTTCAATTCCGTCACTAAACGATAATTATGAGAAATTGGTTTTTTACCGTATGTAAGACCAAGCTGATTCACAGGATAAGATTTCTGACCAAGTGTATATTGTCGTAATACTTCTCCATCAATCGGACTATGGATACGATGATAATCTGCAGGACTTAAATAAAATACGATATAATGTCCATCCGCATATTGTGCTGCTCGTTCTGTATTGCCGAGTAAATCCTGTAATGCATAGGGTTTACCCTTTACAAGAAATGTCATATCCCACTCAATGCGTCCAAAAGATTCCACTTTAGCATCTACTGGACTGGTAAAAATGGCTGGATCTTTTTCAATTGGCCGAGCATCTTCTAGCAGTTCTCTTGTAAAAAAATCATGTAAACATGAAAATTGTTGTTGTTTTTTTGAAACTTCTTCAAGGTTAATATCGTATAACTTCATGTAGCTTGGAATTATACGTTTACTCCACTTCGCTTTTGCAATTGTCTGCAAAAGATGGGAAGATTGCTTACCATTCGTTAGTTCTATCAAGCGTTGATATAGTTTTTCTTTCATTCAGTAAAACCCCTATCCATTAATTTAGACTGTCAATTTTTTCGCATTCGAAGTATAATGGTACAATATCTTAAGTGCAAAGGAGTGATCCCCCTTGTTTTTTTATCACAAGTTGGTGGATACCACGGTTAAGAAAATGAAATCGCACGCAGCTAACTTCATCACAATTAGTAATATGTCCTTTGGAGGCGCGGCTATTATGGCCACTTTACATGAATACTATAGCTATAGTGTCTTGTTTATCTTTATTGCAGCTCTTCTTGATCGCTACGATGGTAAGGTAGCGAGAGCGCTCGGACAAGTGTCAGAGCTAGGTAAACAATTAGATTCTATGAGTGATATTATATCATTTGGCGTGGCGCCTGCATTACTAATGTATGAAGTTGTTCTAGTTGATTTTGGTTTTGCCGGCATGATGATGGCCGTATTATTTATCGTCTGTGGTGCGATGCGTTTAGCTCGCTTCAATATTAGTGAAGCGAATGGTTATTTCACAGGTTTACCTATTACAGCTGCAGGTACGTTCTTAACTTTAACGTATTTCGCGGCCAATACGTTCCATCCGGCATTTTATCTTTTCCTTTTTCCCATTTTAGCTTTACTAATGATTAGTACATTTACGTTAAAAAAAGTGTAACAGCGCATTTGCTGTTGCACTTTTTTCATTTCCCACAGCTTTTAAACATATACTGTCGAAAAATGGGGAAAGGATGAAATCATTCAATGAGCGGAATTTTCACATCAATGTTGCAGTTATGGCTTGAGATCCCTGCGTTGCTTGGCTACTTAAAGGGGCAAACATTCCATAAACCCTTTTCAAAAGAAGAGGAAGCTGCTTGTATTGAACGATTTTTAGGTGGCGATGAGCAAGCGCGTCTTGATCTGATCGAACGTAATATGAGGCTTGTCGCGCACGTCGTTAAAAAATTCCATCCAAAACATGAACAACTCGATGATTACATTTCCATAGGAACAATCGGTCTAATGAAAGCCGTAGAGAGCTATACCCCTGACAAAAAAACACGACTCGCCACATATGCAGCTCGTTGTATTGAAAATGAAATTTTAATGCATCTACGGACACAAAAAAAGGTTCAGAAAGACGTTTCTTTGTTTGAGCCTATCGGGACTGATAAAGACGGAAATGCACTGCAAATTCGTGATTTACTTCAATGTGATGAAGAAAGTGCAACAGAGAAGTTGGAGCATAAAGAGCATGTAGCACAGTTATATCATTATTTGCATATGCTTGATGAACGCGAACTTGAAATTGTAACACTGCGATATGGCTTAAATCAACAGGATGCACTTACACAAAAGGAAATTGCTGCTCGATTAAATATTTCACGAAGCTATGTATCTCGCATTGAAAAACGAGCACTTATTAAACTCTACCAACTGTACAAACGAGACCAAAAGTCGGTTGAATAATTTATTGTAAAATGGACAATAGAAAAATTCAATGCTTCTTTGGCGGAAGATGTGCCTATTTCATGGCATAGAAAAAAGCCCCTTGCGACATGACTATGTCGCAAAGGAGCTTTTCCGTCATACATACTATTAATGTGCTGATTCTGATAGTTCTGCTGAAATCAGTGTGCCGATTAAAGTTGTTAAAATGACTACACCCGCTGTTAGAAATAACATCGTGAATGCCTCCCATTCTATTATGAAGAGATTGATTAGTCTAAAGTGTAGCATTTGTCCTTTATTCTAACTGTGATTTTTCTCACAGAAAAATCAGCACATTTTGACCATTTTGTGTAGTTTATAGTGAGGCAAGGGCTTTTAATACTACTTGTGTCGAATGCTTTGCAGCAACTGGTAAAAACTCATCAAAGCTAATATTCGATTCTTTCCCAGCAATGTCTGATAGCGCACGAATGACAACAAAAGGTGTCGCAAATTGATAACACACTTGTGCAACCGCTGCTGCTTCCATTTCTACAGCCTTCATTTGAGGGAAATGACGACGAACAGCTTCTACGCGTTCAGGATCATTCATAAAAGCATCCCCAGAGCAAATTAATCCAATACCATACTGATGCTCTCCAACCGCCTTAACAGCCTCTTCAGCTACTTTCATCAATTGTTCATCTGATTTATAGGCTGCCGGCATACCAGCCATTTGTCCGATTTCATAGCCGAAAATAGTGACATCTACATCATGATGACGAACTTCATCGGAAATGACTACAGCGCCAACATCAAGAGCTTCATCATACCCACCTGCAGATCCTGTATTAATGACAACATCTGGCTTAAACTCATGTAAAAGTATTGTCGTAGACATGGCAGCATTCACCTTACCAATACCACTTTTTAATAACACGACTTCCTTACCCTCATAAGTTCCTGTTGTATATTCACTACCTGCGATGGTTGTACTTTGTGCATCGTTTAATGCTGCTCTTAGTAGCTCTACTTCCTCTTCCATTGCGCCAATTACTGCAATTTTCATGAACTGTTACTTCCCTTCTTTATCAACTCTATTAAAAATAATCAAAAGAGTGATTTTCGTCAATAGGCGCCTTCTAATGTGTTCAGTTGCTCTAGCTTCACAGGCAACCAGCCTTCATTGTCAACCCATTCCATGCTGACACGGTACATTTGAGATTTATCTTTACTTGAAACCGTTGCAATGGCTGAATTAGGACCACCATTATTTTGCATACGCCAGATGATCATATTGCTTTGGTCGATACCTGTCACAGTAGAAACTGTTGCTACTTTTTCAGCCCAGTCTACAGACGTATCGTCATATGAAGACACATGCTGGCCTGTTTGTGTTGTAGGTGTTGGCTGCCAGTTTTTATTCGTGATGACCTTGTCTACAATAGGATTATCTGAAGTCGATTCCTCAGGTGTCCCTTGCTCCTCTTGTGATGTCTCAGATTCCGCTTCTTCCTCTTCCTGTGAAGGTTTTTCTTCGTCGACAGCAAGATCTTTATCCTCTTCATTCGCAGGCTCTTTGTCCACTTCTTTTTCTTTATCACCGCTCTTTTCCTCTTGAGCTGGCTCATCTTTTACTGCTTGATCTGCATCATCTTGCCATTTAAACACATAGGTTGCTGTGATAATAATAAGTACGACCACAACGCCAATTAAAACATTCAATAGTTTATCTAGCTTTTTATTACGAGATGGCTGCAAATGACGACTACTTCGAGTTTGTCGTTCACTCATAATGTCTCCCCCTCTCTAGCAAATATTCTATCAAGTTCGACAGCACTTGCAAAATAATTATACTCACTAAATTACTAGGAAGCCTGATAATCAAATAATGGTAAAAGCAGTTAGCCTCTCTTGGAAAGAATGGCCAACTGCTTGTACATGTTAACATTATTTAATAGAAATAATTTTTACTTTCATTTCGCCACCAGGTGTTTGAACAACTACTTCTTCGCCTTCAGCGCGGCCTAGTAGACCTTTAGCAATTGGTGATTCATTTGAGATACGGAATTCCATAGGATCTGCCTCTGCTGAACCAACAATTGTATAAGATTCTTCTTCTGTCGAAGGTTTACCATTAATAATTTCTACAAATGTAACCGTTTTCCCAAGTGATACTACACTGTTATCTGTCTCATCCTCAGAAATAATGACTGCGTTACGAATCATTGATTTTAATGTAGAAATACGACCTTCTAAAAAGGCTTGTTCTTCTTTTGCTGAATCATACTCAGCGTTTTCAGAAAGATCTCCAAAATCACGTGCTATTTTAATACGTTCAACGATTTCTTTACGTGTTTCAGTTTCTAATTTTACTAATTCTTCTTCTAATTTACGTTTCCCCTCAGCTGTCATAGGGTACTGTTTTTCATTTGCCAAAGTCCTTCACTCCTTGTTTCTTCAATATAAAAACATAAAACTCGACTAAATGCTTGGAAATTGCACTTAATCGAATTTTATTATTTTTAAACGTTTTCAAATTACGCTTTGACCTAATAGTATGCATACCTTTTTAAAATATGCATGAAAATATTGTCAATACCACTCTATCTTATTACAATACGTTGTCGGTTTCAAGAATAGTTTTAATTTTCGTGACCATTAAATCAATTGCTACCTCATTATCCCCACCTTCTGGAATAATGATATCAGCATAGCGTTTTGTTGGTTCAATAAATAAATTATGCATAGGTCGAACCGCCGATAGATACTGCTCAATTACTGAATCTGTTGTACGTCCACGCTCTTTAATATCACGCATGATACGACGAATAATTCGTAAATCCGAGTCTGTATCCACAAATAACTTAATATCCATTAAATCACGTAAATCAGCATCCTCTAGCACTAGAATACCTTCTAGTATAATAACATCCACTGGCTCAACATGAATGACTTCTTGTGCTCTCGTATGCTGCACGTAATCGTAAACAGGTTTTTCAATTGGTTGACGCACTAAAAGTTTTTTTATGTGCTCAATTAATAAATCGTTATCAAAAGCTAACGGATGGTCATAGTTAGTTCCTAGGCGCTCTTCAAATGTTAAATGACTCTGATCTTTATAATAAAAGTCTTGTTCAATGACAACAACTGAATGATCGCGAAAAACATCATAAATAGCACGTGTCACACTCGTTTTCCCTGAGCATGAACCACCAGCGATTCCGATGACAACTGGACGCTTTACTGCCATTAGTTATTCTCCTTTCGCATCATGTTATGCGGCTTTAATGGTGTCTCACATTTAAATTTAACAATTTGTAATGGATGACGGGCTGCATCTAGGCTATTGCCATCCTCATCCCATATTTCTCCCATTGTCATTCGGAAGTTCTCGATTTCAGGTCCAAAGAACTCCACTTCATCACCTGGTTTAAAATAATTACGTTGCTGCATTGTGACAATTTTTGTCTCTGGATCATGATCTAAGATCAAACCAGCAAATTCATACGTTGTTTTACGACCATGCAAACCAAACATTTGCTCTTCGAAGCCAGGTGCATCATGGAAGAATGCTTCAGCTGTATCACGATTTGCACATTTATCTAGCTCTTCAAGCCATTCTCGTTTAATTTTAAAGTTATCTGGATCAGCACAATAGGCATCAATTACTCTACGATAAACTGAAACAACTGTCGCTACATAGTGAATGGACTTCATACGACCTTCAACTTTTAAAGAGTCGATGCCAAGCTCAATCATATGAGGAATTGCTTCGATTAATTTTAAATCTTTTGGGCTCATAGCAAATGGTGCATGATTATCATCGAAAAGTGCTTTTTCTTCACCATCTTCTAATTCGTATAAATCATAGTCCCAACGACATGATTGGCAGCAACCACCACGGTTGGAATCACGCGCAGTCATATGATTGGACAGAACACAGCGACCAGAATAGGCAATACACATTGCACCATGAACAAAGGCCTCGATTTCAATATCAACCTTTTCCTTCATTAGCTTCATTTCTTCGCCGCCTACCTCACGTGCTAAAACGACACGATGTAAGCCTTCTTCTTTCCAGTACTGTACTGCCTTCCAGTTAGATAGCGATTGCTGTGTTGAAAGGTGAATTTCTAGCTTAGGTGCTGCTGTACGGCATGTTTCGATAATCAGCGGATCCGCTACGATAATACCTGTTACGCCTGCTGATTCAATATCCTTTAGGTAACGCTCTAAGCCATCCATATTTTCATTGTGGGCAAAAATGTTTGTTGTCACATAAATTTTTGCGCCGTATTTATTGGCAAACTCCACACCCTCACGCATTTCCTCAATCGAGAAGTTATCTGCATTGGAACGAAGACCAAACTCTCGTCCACCGATAAATACTGCATCTGCTCCATAATGAACAGCGACTTTTAATTTTTCTAAGCTACCTGCTGGGGCAAGTAGCTCTGGTTTTTTAGTAATGACACGTTTACCGTCGACAATCTCACGGATTTTGTCATTTTGTTCTAACGCTAATGCCATGTTATTGCCCCCTCCTAGTAAACTGTTTCCTTGAAGATAAAGCCTGTATCTAATGGTCTAATGGCTGGTTGAATATCTTCAATTTTTGCTAATAAAGCATCTTTTATCTCTTCATACGCTTCTTCGGATTCATCAAAATACGCATCAATAGCTTGACGATAGGCTTCTGTTACCGTTACGACATAGTCAGCCGTTTGTAGAACACCTTCAATTTTCAGAGCATCAATGCCACCTTCAAATAATTCGGCCAGCTCATCAATAATACACATATCATTTGGACTGAAAATATGTGTTCCATTCACATCTTCGTAAATTGGATATTTATTATTTCGCTCATCATCATGTAGGAACATATTGCGATTTTCTTGACGATTTTCAATAGCCATTACTTTATCTTGGTATAAGAAATAATGACCAAGTAAAGGACGTTTAGATTGGAACATACAAGTCATACCATGTACTTGTACCTCAATTTCCACCTCGGCATTTTCTTTAATTTCTAATACTTCATCAAGAGAAAGCTCACGTGCTAACACGGCACGAGTTGCACCACGTTTTCCCCAATAGTTCGCTGTAAACCAGTTTGTAGCAGTTGTCTCTGGGTTCCAATGTAATGGAATTGTAACGCCCTGCTCACGACGAATAATTAATACCGCTGGATCCCCGTAAATTAAACGATCCACTCCGATACGTTGCATTTCTTTTAAATAGTCAGCAAGTGCGTCTAGTTTCTCATTATGGAATAGTGCATTGACCGCAACATAAACCTTTTTACCTGCTGCGTGAATAAGCTTCGTTGCTTCTTCCACTTCAGCAACAGAGAACTCCCCTGCTAGACGTAGACCAAATTGTTGTTCACCAATGACAAAAGCATCTGCTCCAGCTTCTAATAATGCTTTTATATGTTCTACTGATTGTGGTGTCACAAGCAATTCCGGTTTTTTCATAGTAGTCACCTCTTCAAGCATAGTAATAAACCGTCACCGACTGGTAAAAAAGCACTTGTATAATCCGGGTGCTTCATGATCCAATCTGTGAAGTTTTTTAAATTGCGAATCATTGTCCGCTTACGACGTGGAACATCCTTCAAATCTAAATCAGACAACCCATGCATGTACATATTATCGATATACAAAACTCCACCTGATTTTACTAAAGGGGCATATTTTTCAAAAAAGCGTTGGTATTGTCCCTTTGCGGCATCGATAAAAACAGCATCGAATGTCGTGTGAATGGCCTCATCGTCCACCTCTAAAGCATCACCTTCAATGACCGTAATTCGTTGTGATACGGTTGAACGTTCAATATAGGCTTTCGCCCTTGTTACACGCTCTACATCACGTTCAATTGTAACAATATGGACGTCAGGCAAGGCCTCCGCCATTCGAATAGCAGAATAACCAATTGCCGTGCCAATCTCTAAAATTTTTGACGGATTTTGAATACGTAACAGTTGATTTAATGCATCAATCCCTGCTAGTTGCATTATCGGTACATGATTCTCCTCCGCATATGCTTCCATTTCTAAAAGCAATTCATTACGTGGCTGTATAAATGATTGTATATATGCATCTGATAATTCCATTGTTTCACCCTCATTTAAAAAGCAACAAGCATTTTGCTGTTGTCTGTACTTCATCATTTATCAACAAAAAGAAAAAGACCAAACGTGATGTCTTGGTACTTTGCCATACAAAAATGAGCAATTGTTTAGATATGCAAACAATTGCCACCACGCATATTTGTCCCGCATAAATGAACGGATTGATCAAAAATCACACTTTATAATAGCATGAAAATAGAAGGAAAGCTATTTTTCTTTCCTTCTATCCATCTGTTTGCTATATGCTTTTAAGCTTTACATAAGCTTACTCTTCTTTTTGTAAATATTTTGCTATTTTCTGTAAATGTTCATCATATGTTTTCGAGAAGTGGTTGACACCCTCTTTATCTGCTAAGAAATAGAAATAATCTGTTTGACTTGGGTTCAAGGTAGCCTCAATCGAAGTCTTACCAGCACCAGCTATTGGTCCAGGTGGTAGGCCTTTATTTTTGTAAGTATTATAGGCATTATCGACTTCTAAGTCCTCAAATAGAACACGATCTTTATGATCTCCAAGTGCATATAAAACAGTTGGGTCTGTTTGTAAAGGCATTCCTTCGTTAATACGATTATAGAAGACGCTTGCTATTGTCTCTCGATCTGTTTGAGCAGTAGCTTCCTCCTCCAATAATGAAGCAAACGTTAATAGTTGATGAACTGACATTTGTTTTTCTGCTAAAACATCATGATAGTTCTTAACCACATTATTTGTGGCTGCTATCATCTCTTCTACGATTGCTTGTAAAGATGGTTTTTCTTCAAAGTAAGAATAGGTCGCTGGATATAAATAGCCCTCTAAGTCATAGCGAATGTTATCTGCTAACACAGCATCTGTTACAAGCTCAGGATAGTTTGCCATCATTTGTTGCACAAATTCTTCACTTGTCACAAGATCCATAAATTCTTTTTGTGTGTATGGTGTTTTCTTTTCAATTACCTTACCAATTTGCTCAAGTGTTAAGCCTTCCGGAACAGTCATCGTAAAGACTGGCTTACGATATACTTTCCCTGTTTTCAAGCTTTCAATGAGTTCATCAAATGTCATTGCCTGTGTTAAATCATAATTTCCTGCCTGGAATTGAGATTCATTTTTAAATTTAGCATAGTATTTAAAAACACGTGCATCTTTAATGACACCTTTTTTCTCTAGTAATGTAGAAATGGAGGTTAAACTCGAACCTATTGGTACTTCTACTGCTATTGTTTTTGTTGCATTAGGATCAAGTGGTTTTAATGCACCCTTTACATAGTTGTACCCAAATAATCCAACTACACCTATTATTAGCACGAAAACAACGGCAATAATTGCAACGATTTTTCTCACAACTTTTACCTCAGATTTTCTTTCTTGCATTTTTGAAAACATTTCTTGTTTTTTAGAACCGTTATCCACGGGTTTCCCCCCTATCACTAAACATTATCATACTAGAAATCAACTTTCACGACAAACAGAAATCGACAATTCAGGAGAAATTACATATGTAAAAAATCTGCCAACAATCATTGTTAGCAGATTTTTGAGCTTATAGAAATCGTTCAAACTATAAAGTATTTAATACTTCCTCAACAAATTCCCACTCTTCATCCGTCTCAATCGGCAACAATTCTTCAATTTGTCCATCGTTTCCAGCAATATATTGTGCAGCAAATATATCTCGTTCGTCAATAGGTTCATCCGTCGCTTGAACATATAAAACATACGATTTGCCAAATTGCTCAGATGAAAACGTATGAATAACCTCACAAACATGATCTGTCCCGTCTTCCTCTGTCACCGTAATAAGTTGTGGTTCATCTTCCTCAAACTCATCAAGAAGTGTTAACACCACTTCATTAATCATTTCCCACTCCGCATCTGTTTCAACAGGTTGTAAATTTATCATCTCACCACTATTGTCATCATAATCAAATGTCATCGCTGAAAGATCACCTGGGATTTCTTGACCACTCTCATCTAAAATTGAAAATAACACATAGGACTTGTCTTCTGCATCAAATGTAAAGACCACATGGCAACGTTGTTCCTTCCCATCTTTTCCGATTATCATAAATTCTTGCGTTTCTTCATTCATTCGATTTCCTCCTTTTATGACAGTTTATTGTCATGTTATTGAGTATTTTTTTGTTTTCTTAATTAAGCTAGTTACTTTTTAAATGCTTTCATCCTATATCTAGGTTGGATTGGGGATTACCTTTTGAGCAGTTTCACTCTGCTTGCGAGCGGGGCCTGCCTATGTTTGAGCGCTTTCTACTCACTTCCGAGCGGCTACCACCTGTTTATGAGCGCTTACCCTTCACTTCCGAGCGGCTACAACTAGTTTATGAGCGCCTATCCTCAATTTGCGAGCGGCTCTTGCCAATACATGAGCGCTTATCCTCTATTCTTAAGCGAACCCTGCCAGTTTATAAGCAATCTCATTTATCATTAACAACCTTTCTACTCTCTAAACACAATCGGATTCACATATTTAAGGTTTTCCGCACCCCTATAAAATAGACCCCAATAAAAAAGGAACAAGGACTGCAAGTTGCGATCCTTGTTCCAAGCTTTAAGTAAGAAGATTAGTCTTCGTATTCATCCTCTAAAGCGTTTAAAACGTCCTCTACCATATCCCACTCTGCTTCAGTTTCGATTGGTGTTAATTCACCATCTTCACCATTTTCAGAAGGTACGAATGAAGATACGAAAATTTCAACTGAACCATCTTCATCTTCTTCTGCGCCTACCATTGAGTAAAATACGTATGATTTCCCAAACTCTGGAGATTCATGAACGTGAATCACTTCACAAAGCTGCTCATTTCCGTTCTCGTCAATCACTGTAATGTGTTGAACGTGTAATTCTTCTTCATGGTTATGCTCTTGTGCCATGTATTGTCACCTCATCAATTAATTTTTGCTATCTAAGTAGCCTTGTAAAATCATCACTGCTGCCATTTTATCAATGACCTGCTTACGCTTTTTGCGACTCACGTCCGCCTCGATTAACATACGTTCAGCAGCCATCGTTGTTAGACGTTCATCCCATAATTTGACCGGTAGTGAGAAATGTTCTTCTAATAGCTTTTTATAGTTCTCAGAAGCCTCTCCACGCGGTCCAACCGTATTATTCATGTTTTTCGGAAAACCTACAACAAATTCTGTTATAGTGTATTCCTTTACTAGCTCGGCGATACGTTCAATGCCGAACTCACCATTCGCTTCATCAATTTTTACGGTTTCAATACCTTGGGCGGTCCAACCGAGTGCATCACTTACAGCAACGCCTACGGTTTTTGACCCAACGTCTAATCCCATAATTCTCATTTCTAGTCCTCGTTATTCTTTTTGATATAAAATTTAACAAGCTCTTCTAGAATTTCGTCACGCTCAAGCTTGCGAATTAAATTACGAGCATCCTGATGGCGAGGAATATACGCCGGATCACCAGAAAGTAAGTAACCAACAATCTGATTGATAGGATTATATCCCTTTTCCTCTAATGAAGAATGTACTTTCAACATTACCTGCTTGACTTCCTGTTCCATTGATTCTTCTGGAAAATTAAATTTCATCGTTTGATCAAATGAACTCATGACCAGCACCTCGCTTTCAGAAATAAGGAGATGTGCAAACAAGCTCATCTCCAATTTCTCTTTATTATAACATGTTTTGGTGAATTAATTAAATGGATTTAACATAATCATACACAGAAAGTAGAGCTTCATCAAGTTTTGAAGCATCTTTTGCACCTGCCATCGCCATATCTGGACGACCGCCACCTTTACCACCACATGCTTCTGCGACCATTTTCACAATATTCCCTGCATGGTAATTGCCACCAACTAATTCTTTGGAAACACCTGCACATAGCATTACTTTTTCGCCATCAACAGCGCCAAGTACGATAACTGCTTTTGGCATTTTCGCTTTCAGGTCATCCATCATTTGACGCAGTTGATTGTTATCCTTCGCTTCTACTTTTGTAGATAGAACCGTCACATCTCCAATTGTCTGTGCTGCATCAACAATAGCTCCTGCTTGAGCATTAGCGATTTTTTGCGATAAAGCTTCATTTTCACGTTGTAATTCTTTATAGTCAGCTTGTAATGCCTGAACTTTCGTTACGATATCTTTAGGGTTTGCTTTTAATAATGCAGCTGCTTCATTTAAAAGAGCCTCTTCTTCTTTAACCGCTTCATAAGCAACTTTACCTGTAACAGCTTCAATACGGCGAGTCCCTGCACCAATACCACCTTCTGAAACAATTTTGAAGAAGCCGATTTCAGAAGAACGTTTTACATGAATACCACCACATAGCTCAATAGAATAATCCCCGATTGAAACTACACGAACAACATCACCATATTTTTCACCGAACAATGCCATTGCACCCATTGCTTTCGCTTCATCTATAGCTTTTTCTTCAATAATGACCTCTATATCATCCCACACTTTTTCATTTACAATACGTTCGATTTGTTGTAACTCTTCTTTTGTGACTTGACCAAAGTGTGAGAAGTCAAAACGTAAACGGTCAGGACCTACATAAGAACCAGCTTGGTTAACATGGTCGCCTAACACATCTTTTAATGCACGTTGCATAATATGTGTTGCTGTATGGTTTTTAATAATTAAATTACGGTCATCACGATTTACTACTGCTTGCACTGCATCTTCTACATGCATTTCACCAGATTCAACTACTACAGTATGAAGTGGTTGCCCATTTGGTGCTTTTTGAACATCTTTTACTACAGCAGTAAAGCTATCATTTGAAATTGTACCGCTGTCGGCAATTTGACCGCCCATTTCAGCGTAGAAAGGTGTTTTAGCTAAAATGACTAATGCTTCTTGACCTTCTGAAGCTACTTTGGAAACTTGGCCATTGACGATCATTGCAGCAATTTCAGTATTAGCTGTTAACGTATCATAGCCAACAAATTCACTTGCAACTGTTAAGTTTGCTAATACCTCATTTTGTACTTGCATGGAATCAACATCTTGACGTGCTGCACGAGCGCGCTCACGTTGCTCTTCCATCGCCGCCTCGAAACCATCATGATCAACTTTCATGCCTACTTCCTCTGCGTATTCCTCTGTTAATTCGATAGGGAAGCCATAAGTATCATATAAACGGAAAGCATCTGCACCTGGAATATAATCATGGCCTGCTGCTTTTTGTGATTCAACTACTTCATTAAAGATAGCAAGACCTCCATCTAATGTTTCATGGAAACGAAGTTCTTCATTTTTAATAACGCGTTGAATAAATTCACATTTTTCCGTTACCTCTGGATAGAAGTCTTCCATAATTTTACCCACAGTTGGCACTAATTCAAACATAAATGGTTTTTCAATACCAATTTGTTTTGCATAACGAACAGCACGACGTAATAAGCGACGAAGTACATAGCCACGGCCTTCGTTTGAAGGAAGTGCTCCATCACCAATTGCGAATGCTACTGTACGAATATGGTCTGCAATCACTTTAAATGGTGTATTAATATCTTCCTCTGAGCCGAAAATTTCATTTAAGTCTACTTCGGACGGACGTTTATATTGACGGTTAGCAAATTCCTCGATTTTTTCAATAATTGGCATAAATAAATCTGTATCAAAGTTCGTTGGTACATTTTGAACAACGGATACAATACGCTCTAAGCCCATACCTGTATCAATATTTTGTTTTGGTAGTGGCGTGTAAGTGCCATCAGGATTATGGTTAAATTGAGAAAACACAAGGTTCCAAATTTCAAGATAACGTTCATTCTCCCCACCTGGGTACATCTCAGGGTCATTTTCATCTGAGCCGTATTCTACGCCACGATCATAAAAAATCTCTGAGTTCGGACCAGATGGACCTTCTCCGATATCCCAGAAGTTCCCTTCTAAACGAATTAAACGTTCTTCTGGAATACCAATTTCTTGATGCCACACATCATAAGCTTCTTGATCTTCAGGGTGAATTGTAATCGATAATAATTCTGGATCAAAGCCCATCCACTTCTTATCTGTTAAAAACTCCCATGCATAATGAATAGCCTCTTTTTTGAAGTAGTCACCAATAGAGAAGTTTCCAAGCATTTCAAAGAACGTATGGTGACGAGCCGTTTTCCCAACATTCTCAATATCATTTGTACGTATTGATTTTTGTGCGTTTGTAATACGTGGATTATCAGGAATGACACGACCATCAAAATACGGTTTAAGTGTCGCAACACCAGAGTTAATCCAAAGTAATGATGGATCATTTATTGGCACAAGAGGTGCTGATGGCTCATGATGATGCCCCTTTTCTTTAAAAAATTCCAAATACATTCGGCGAATATCTACTGCTTTCATTGGATAAATTCCTCCTATTTTTTATATTGTAAAATCACGATATGAATCCTGCAATCTACATGAATTACACCTTTAAGGTTCTACCGAAGAAAATAAAAAAAGCCCTCATCCCCAAAAAAGGGACGAGGACTTGTCATTTGTCTCGCGGTACCACCCTAGTTGTAAGTAAACGCTCTTACTTACCTCTTTAGCACTTGTAACGTCAGTGAACGGCAGGGATTAGCTGCACTCTGGAGTAGCTTTCGGCATTTGCTGTTGTGAGGATTTTTTCAGCCTAGAAATCCCTTTCTTTTCACATACAAATACGTACTGTCTCCATCATCGTTTTTACTTTTTCTATCGAAAATTATAAAAAAAATTTGTTGTGCTGTCAATTAGTACTAGTATAACAAACGATAGCTATGCAATCATTTTTTTGAAGTAGACCCACATGCCCCATGTAAATAACACTAAGAAGGCACTGATCGTAATTGTTGTAATCGGCGAGTCTTGATAAGGTAAAGGTACATTCATACCAAAAAAGCTAGTAATCACAGAAAGTGGTAACATAATCGTCGAGATTACAGTTAATAAGTTTAGTTTTTCAATAGATTTCCCACTAATAATTGAAAAATACGTATCTAGCGTACTGTTGACTAAATCACGATAGGTCTCCGTAGAATCAACAAGACGTTCTAAATGGTCATTTAAATCTTTATAGAATGGAATATTATCTTCTTGAATGTCAAATTTCCATTGACCATTCATAGTTGAAAAAATTCTTCTTTGCGGCATAATAGCTTGGCGAATTAAAATAATGTTCCGCTTCAGCGCAAGAAATTCCTCGGTAACGACTTTTGGTTGATAATCATAAATTTCCTCTTCCAGTTCATCAATGCGTGCTCGGATGCGCTCTAATACCGGAAAATACTCATCTGTAATTCCATCAATAATCGTATGCAGTAAAAAATCAGTGCCTTTTTCCATATACGTTGAACTATTGAAGCAAACCTTTTCCATATGACCAAGCCATTGTAATTTCTGTTTATGAACAGTGACTACATAATTTGGCCCCATAAAAATATTTAACTCAACAGTTGTAATTTCATTGTTACTTTTTTCATTGTAGATAGGCGCATGGAAAACAAAAAATTTATAATCACCATAGTTATCCATTTTAGGACGTGATCCTTCATGTAAGCAATCTTCCACTGCTAGTGGATGAAAGCCAAAGACATCTGCTATATTATTTAATTCATTATATCGATAAGCATATAAATCCACCCATAATAAATCTCCGTTAGGAATAGGAAGTTGTATATCAAGCATATTGAAATCATGTTGCACTGTCTTACTATTGCTTTCATAATAGTGAATTTTAATCATTATACTTCACCTCGTGTTTTGTTATGAGAAAGTAACAAAAGGTAATCAAACTTACCTTTTGTCTGCGTCGGTGATCAGAAATTGACGACTTTTTAATTGTTGCTGTTTACCTAAATAGTACTTATTCGGCTCAGGACTACTATCCATTTCTCATCACCTTCCTTTCATAACAAAAACACGCCTTCTACGAATGAAGGCGTGTTGAATACACATATCAAAAAATAGCAATAAAAAACATTGCATGCTTGTTACCTTCAAACGTTGAGTTTTAGCACTATGCGGCATAGGATTATGTCCAGCTACGTTAAAAAACACCTTATTTCGATGATTTCTGTTGACCCATTGGCGTCTCTCGACATTTTTGGGTAGTAGCGTATCTCCAGCATAGGAGCCTCACCTAACGAAGGGAGTTTATTCTTTTATTCCTACAAATCATAGCGGATACAATCACAACTGTCAAACAATTAATCAATCACTCTTCAAGAAATCTTCCACTCTCTGAACGAAATGCTCCCGATGATAAGACTGATAGAGCAGGCTAGTTAAACGTACAGGGTCACCAAAGAAAAAGCGTTCATAAAGTGTTTGTCTTGTGCCAAAACTACTCATCGTTAAATCCCAAGCCAAACGGAACTTTTTTACTCGCTCTTCGCCTGTATCTCGGATTGATTGTAAGTAGTGATCAAGATCACCGTCATCTGTTGCAAATGCTTTTGCACTTGGTATAGACATTAAACCGCTTGCCCCAAGTAGCTGGACAATATCTGTGAAGGTTGGATACACTTTCGGGAAAATTTGAATCGCGACCTGTAGCGTGGATAGGTCAGGTCGTATAAAGCCAAACAAATCTCTCTGTGCCTCTATTTCTGATTTTAATTGTAATGCTTTCATCGTTTCTAAAGCCACAATGACATCCACCACTTTTTGATGTACATGTTGGTATTCTCCAATATTAATTGTATCCACAATTGATTGTATGACCCCTAGGATAAACTCCGTCTTGGCAATTTGACGAGACAGTACTTGATGCAAGCCATAGGCCTGGAATCCACTCACATTCATAAATTGATTAGCAACGTCGACATTTTCATAGTAAAAAACACGATCCCATGGGACAACTACATCATCAAATACAACGATCGCATCCATTTCTTCAAAACGAGCACTCAAAGGGTGATCAAAAGTAGAATGTCCGCCTACAAAAGATTGTCGACATAAAAACTTTAAGCCCTTCGTATTACTCGGTATAGAAAAGCCGAAACCTTTTCCTTCATCATAGCCATTTGTAGATAAAACGAGCAATTCATCTGTTATACCACCCTGTGTTGCTAATAATCTTGCCCCTTTAATGACTAAACCTTCACTTGTCTTCTCGGTAATTTTTGCCGCAATCGTAATATCTTCATTTTCATGGTAGTAGCGCTGACGATTCACTTGTGGTTCGATAAAGGTATGTGTCATCGTTATATCATTTTCACGAGCATACTCATAAAACTTTAGTAAATGCTCAGGAAAACAGTTTGGTTTATCTTTTAAAAAATCTGATGCAGAAGCTAGGGCCATTAACGTCGTATTCATATAATCAGGACTTCTTCCTAAAAAACCGTTAGATGCTAAGGCCCATTCCCTTGCAGCTTGGCGTCTTTTCACAAGATCTTCTGGAGTCAAAACCTGAAGAAATGACATGCCGACTCTCTCTTTACTAGTTGGCGATTCGTATGTCATTTTTTCAAGAAGTGCCCTTTGATGTTGTAGATCAAAAAGTTTCGCTTGACTTTGCATAACCCCTTTAAAGGCAGGATGTTCTGACACCTTTCCTGTCACAACTTCTCCATCAATCGAAATATACGTTTTCAAAGCATCAATGCGCTCAATATACTGCTGCCCTGTCATTATTGCCATACTGTCACCCCTATACATTTCCTATGTTTTTGTACTTATCTAGTATATGAAATGTCCAAAAATTAGGTGACGACACAGCTAAGTAGAAAAAACCCGATTAGATACTGTCAGTCTAATCGGGTACATGTTCTTATTGATCGAGGTAACTACTTTAGTCATCCAAAAAATCATACGGAGAGATATCCTCCATACCAATCATCGGATGAATATAAGGTGCTGTTTCTGCCGTTAGCTTTTGTTCATTGGATAGCTCTTTACTCTCTTCTTCTTCCACTGAGACTGCCTCGACTTCAATAACCTCATCATTCATATCCATTGGGTTGAGTCTAGCTCGTAAGGAAGTGAATCGCTGTAGATCGTCCGTACGCTGTAAGCCATCTGCCAGCACATCAGGTTCACCACAAAGTATCAAGAAATTTTTTGCACGTGTAATGCCTGTGTATAAAAGGTTACGACGCAACATTTTTGAATATCCTCTGACAACAGGCATAATAACGGTTTGAAACTCAGAGCCTTGTGATTTATGGATTGAACAACAATAGGCTAATGTCAATTGATTTAAATCACTACGTTGATAGGTTACTTCAATACCATCAAAGGAAACGACTAGTAAATCTTGCTTTTCTATTGTTTCCTTCGCCTTAATAATACTTATGACTTCCCCCATATCACCATTAAAAACATTACTTTCAGGTTGATTGACTAGCTGCAGGACTTTATCCTTTATCCTATAGGTGACATCGCCGAAGACAAGCTCTTTTCGAGTACCCGTATCATTTGGATTGATGAGCTCTTGTATCATTTTGTTTAAATTATCAATGCCAGCAGGTCCTTTATACATGGGGGCTAGCACTTGAATATTACGAATTTCTTGACCTTTTGCCACCGCACTTTTTACAACTTGCGTAACGACATTCGCAACCTGATCAGCTGAAGCCTTAATAAATGAACGATCTGATGTTTTGGCTGTAAGATCATAGGGAATGGTTCCTTTTTTTATTTGATGGGCAAGTTCAATAATCGTAGAACCTTCAGCTTGCCTGTAGACATCAGTTAATTCAACCGTCGGCAATTGCTTGGATGCTAATAAATCCTTTAACACCTGTCCTGGACCTACGGGTGGAAGCTGATCCTGGTCACCTACAAAGACAACCTGAACATCTTCATGTAATGCTTTTAATAACTGATGAGCAAGCCATGTATCCACCATGGACATTTCGTCCACAATAATCAGCTTGCCAGTCACCTCACGCTCTGTCTCTTCTTCTTTTTCTTGCCCTGTAAAGCCAAGTAGTCGATGAATAGTCATTGCAGGAAGTTCAGTCGATTCAGCTAATCGTTTAGCAGCACGTCCAGTTGGTGCACAAAGAATGATTGGAAAAGGCTCCTCTTTTTGCGCATATTCTTTTGGGTTTAATGATAAGCCATGCAGCTTTGCATATACTTCAACGACTCCACGGACAACAGTCGTTTTCCCAGTCCCAGGGCCGCCCGTTAAAATCATGACCGCTGAATTTAAGGCTTGCTCAATAGCATTGGCCTGTGTTTCGGCATAGGTAACATTAAGTAACTCCTCTGTTTCACCAATAGCTTTACGAATTTCATCTTTACTAAAATGCTCCGCCTTATTATTTCGTTCAATGAGCGAAACAATTTTCGATGCAATGCCTACCTCAGAAAAATAAAGTGATGGTAAATATAACCGAGTTTCTTCACCACAAATTTTTCCCTCTTCACGCAGTTCGATACACGCTTTAGAAATGTCTTCAAATGGGATCTCCTGTCGTTGGCTTTGTTCAAGCATATCCTTAACGAGGGGCAAAACATGTTCAGCATCAAGATATACATGTCCATCCGATAATGCAGCCGTATTTAAAACATGGAAAATCGCTGCTTTGACACGATCAGGATGTTTGCCAGTAATGCCTAATTTCGCACCTAATTCGTCAGCTCGAAAGAAACCAACCCCCTCAACATCTTCAATCAAACGGTATGGATTTTCTGTTAATAATTCAATTGTTTCAGTTCGATAGGTTTGATAAATTTTCATCCCGAGCTGTGGTCCAAAGCCCCACTCATTTAACTGAATCATCACTCGTTCTAAGCCTAAGTTTTGCTCAATGGTGCGATGAATCACTTCTTTTTTTTCAGTAGATAGCCGTGGTACAGCATCGAGCGCGCTAGGATCTTCCAAAATAACACGGAGTGCATTAGCTCCTAATTTTTCAACAATCGTTTCAGCCGTTTTTTTCCCAATTCCTACGAATAAATCACTGGATAAGTAATGTATAATGCCTTGTTCGGTTGCAGGTACCTCTTTTGTAAAAGTCTCAATTTGAAATTGAGCTCCATATTTAGGATGTTGCTTTAGAATCCCTGTAAAACGATATTGCTCATCCATTTGTAGCGGTGGAAAATAACCAACAATGATAATCTCTTTATCTTCATATTGTAAGTTTGTCTCTCGAATTT
>NZ_DAMDAY010000036.1:0-14183 GCF_032093475.1 Lysinibacillus sp.
AGTCAGTAGTAACTTCCTTTAACACCTCCCTTCAAAGCATTAATGGCTATTAGGAATTATCCATAACCATTAACGTTTCTTTCGTCTTTTCTAAATGATGTAAAATCATTTCAGAAGCTGCGTCAGGATTTTTTTCCTCTATAGCTTGAATAATTTGTTGGTGTTCCTCTAGCACACTTTTCATTCGTCCTGGCTGCCTAACAGCTCTTAAACCCATAAGCTGTGTTAGATTATGAAGATTCGTCAGCATTTGTTCCATAATAGTAAATTTAGCTAACTTTGTAAGTGATAGATGGAATTCATGGTCGAGTCCAATAAAACGAATCGCATCATCATTTTGCAGCGCCTCTTCCTGTTGCTCCACAATGAGCTTTAGTGATTTTAATTGATCAGGAGATGTAATGATCTGTATGAGTTTTTTTACTGCCTCTACTTCAATTGCACTTCTTAATAAAAAGACTTCCTTTTGTTCATCCTCGGTAAGTTTTTTCACAGTCATTCCTTTTCTTGGAACAGAAACAAGTAAGCCTTCCTTTATCAAGTCTTGAAGAGCAGCTCTTACCGGCGTTCTTGACGTATTTAATTTTTCGGCTAATTGAACTTCTGTAAAAATTTCATCACTAGTTATACCACCGTATAAAATAGCTTTTTTAATTTCTTTATACACTTTGTCCTGTGTTGTTTTTTCTTTTTCAATCGGCTTTAATTGTGCCCCTTCCATAATAATCCATCCTTTTTATTAAGTCTTTACCATACGAAATTAAAAAATTGAATTTATATGAATGGTTTAAACTCTTTATGTTTTATGTATACATAATACAAAATACGATTATCATAAGTCAACATCATTTTTTGTTTTTTCAGAAATTTCTGGGCAAGTGAAGCAATATCATAAAGAAAGCCCTTCTCCAGCCTACATATGTTCTAATAAACAATTAACAACGTAAACCGTGAAGGGCATGTTTGTACAAACGAAACATTTGCTAGAACATGATATTATTTAATTTTTACTATGATCTTCCCTTTAGCTCTACCAGATTCCGCATATTTCATAGCCTTTTCTGCTTCTTCAAATGAAAAAGTTCTATCAATAACTGGTTTGATGCTACCAGACTCAATCAAATCAGCAATAATACGCAATTGATCGCCACTTGGCTTCATAAATAAAAATGAGTATTGAGCATGATGTTTCTTTTCCAGTGCAGTCAACTTACGACTTGCTGCTGAAAATAACAAGGTTTTCCACCATCCTGAACCATATTCCTTGGCGAAGCGGGCATTTGGCCTGCCTGATACGGTTACAATATTTCCACCATTCTTAATAATTTTGAAAGACTTTTCTAGTGTCTTTCCTCCAAGCGTATCAAAGACAGCATCGTAATTTTTTAAAATAGCTTCAAAGTTTTCTTTCTTATAATTTATCACTTTATCTGCACCTAACGAGGTCACTAAATTGGCACCAGCTTCACTTGCCGTTGTAGCAACTGTGGCACCCATTGCTTTTGCCAGTTGAATTGCAAATGTTCCAACACCACCAGAGCCAGCATGAATTAATATCTTTTGACCTTTTTGTAATTGCATGATGTCATGTAAGGCTTGGTATGAGGTTAATCCTACTAGTGGAATCGAAGCAGCTTCTTCAAAGCTCAAATTTTTAGGCTTTAGGGCGATATCATCTTCATGAATGGAGATATATTCCGCAAAGGTACCAATTTTACTTTTCCTTGGGCGCGCATATATTTCATCCCCAACTTTAAAACGAGTTACTTTTTTGCCTACTTTTACAATAACACCGGAAAAATCATTGCCAAGGATAAGAGGCATTTTATATTGTATTAACAGCCTCACCTTTCCATCACGTATTTTGAAATCAATTGGATTAATACTAGCTGCATGAATTTCAGCGAGTACCTCAAATTCATTAATTTCAGGTGTAGGCATTTCTGCCAACCTCATTGGGGCTTTACCATATCGATCAATCACCATTGCTTTCATTGTTTATTCCTCCAAATCATCTATCGTCAATAATATTCCGTTAACAATGTCTCGATATCTAAGACAAGATTTTTTAATAACCCTAATTTTGTACGTATATCTATATAATAAAAATTTTTTGTACCTTCTTTTCGCATTAAAATAACACCAGCATCTCGTAAAATCTTTAAATGATGTGACACAGCCGGTCGAGAAAGATGTGTTTGTTCCGTGATTTCTCCTACACGCAATCCAGTTTGACAATTTGTTCCCATTAAAACCAATAAAATTGATTGTCGGGTTTCATCACCAATCGCCAATAGAACCTTTTGACAATTCATAAAGTCGTCCTTAATCATGGAAAGCTGGTCCTGTTTATTCATGTATTTCGAAGCCTCCTTTATTTCATTAGTTCAATAGTTTAAGTTAATGAACGATAACTGAAAACAACAATATCGTAATGGTGTACTCTTTGCAATATTGAGAAAGAAAATCGAGACGAATCAAAGTGAGAAGGTCAATAACTTATACTCTTCCCTTATGACAATAAAAAAACACAGAAGTCACATGGACCTCTGCATTATTTGCTTTCTTTTATAAGAGCTTTCATATCTCCAACAATAGTTTCTACTGGTACGTTTGTCGCGCCATCATAGTCTTTGACAACTGTGCCGTCTGCGTTTACTAAATAATAGTTTGACATATGTATGACTTGGTCTGAGTTAGGATCATTTTTAACTAATGAATTGAATGATTTACGTGCGAATTGTTCAATGAATTTTTGTTGATAGCCTGTTAACAACTGCCATTTGCTGTCATCCACAACATTATACGTATTTAAGTAATTCGTTAATACTTCTGGCTTATCCACTTCTGGATCTACACTAAAGGCGACAATTTGATAATCCTCTAAACCCTCATCCTGAAGTGCCTGTTGGACCTCTGTCATATTAAATGTCATTGGCGGACAAATGGTCGTACAGTTTGTAAAAATAAACATGGCTAACCACGGTTTTCCCTTCAGATCATCGAGGCGTACTTGTTCATTTTTTTGATTGGTTACTGTAAAATCTTGAACCTCAAGATTTAATGTTGGCTCAAACTTGTAACCTCCGCAAGCAGCTAAAATACTACTTAAGGCTAAAACTAAAACTAGCAGTATACTTTTCTTTTTCATTTGAGTTGCCCCACTTCCCTTCATTTCATCACCTTATTTTATTCATAATACAAGCTAAATACAAGATAATGAACTTACTTACAGATCGCTTTTTGTGTAACCTGTGAACATTAACTTTTTTTGGTATATTATCATGTGAAATCTTTAAAACAAAACTTATTTTTAAAAAAATTTTTTAGAAGTTTTTTTATTATTTTTTGTTATTTCCCAAGGCATCAGATAATTGTTATATAACACAATTATCCACCTTTAGATCCTATGCAAAATTTAATCTTAAAATAATATAAAACACAATATTCTCTTTTAGGTTATTATTTTCTTCTACATTCACCTTTATTAACAACAAACTATTTTAATAATATTATTTCAATAAAAATTCATTCTCTCTTTTATAAATTTATTTTCTAACAATTCCTTATTATTTCTACATTATTTCCTATGATTCAAAGTGACTAAAAATTATAAAAACTCAAAATTTAGTATTGCATTATAAGATTCTCCCTCATAAAATAAGTGAATATAACGACGAACGAAAAAGAAATATGTCGTTTGAAACAGAAATATATAACTTTAGGGGGAATAATAATGGTGAACGTTTCAACAAAAAAACAGGCTCAGTCTATTGATTATCATGCAATAGAGGCAATGGAATCGTTTAATAGCTTTGTGAAAAAGAAAAATACGTTTCTTTTCTCGATTACAGCAGTGTTTCTTATCCTTTATATCTTGCTACCGATCCTTGCCTTCCAGCCTGTACTACAACAAAAATTCTTCGGAAATATTACGGGTGTATGGGTATATTCCGCAGGCTTATTTATCATGACCATTGTGCTTTGTACAGTATATGTAAAAAAAGCGGCTTCATTCGATAAAGCTGCAGCTGCTGTGCTCGAAGAATATCATGCGAAGGGAGAAAATAAATGAACATTGTATCTATCGGCTTCTTTCTAGCTATTGTCGGCTTAACACTTGTGGTTACTTATATTGCAGCAAAGCGTACGTCCTCTGCAGCTGATTTCTATACAGCTGGTGGTGGTTTAAAGGGGTGGCAAAATGGCTTTGCGATTGCTGGTGACTATTAATCTGCCGCAGCTTTCCTTGGGGTGTCTGGTGCGATTGCCTTAACAGGTTTTGATGGTTTCTTCTTCTCTGTAGGCTATGTAGTGGCAAATTTAGTGCTACTTTATGTCATTGCTGAGCCTATGCGTAATTTAGGACGCTATACATTAGCAGATATGTTAACGGCTCGTTTTAATGAAAAACGTATCCGTGGTGTAGCTGCGTCAGGCACTATTATTATTGTCATTCTTTATATGATTGCACAGCTAGTAGGTGCCGGTGCATTAATTAAGCTATTGTTTGGAATTGAGTACTGGATTGCTGTGTTAATTGTCGGCGTTATGATGACAACTTATGTTTTGTTTGGTGGAATGACTGCGACTTCTTGGGTACAAATCATTAAAGCAAGCTTATTATTATTTGGGACAGGTCTTTTAGCCGTATTAGTATTAGTGAAATTTGACTTCTCTCTTATGAAAATGTTTGACACAATTGCCGTAGATCATGGTGAGGAATTCCTTGTACCCGGAATAAAATACACAAGTACTATTGATTCTGTTTCTATGATGATGGCTTTAGTTTTAGGAACGTCTGGCTTACCTCATATTTTAATGCGTTTCTTTACAGTCAAGGATGCCAAGACAGCACGTGCATCAATTTCTTGGACAACTTGGATTACAGCTATTTTCTTCTCATTAACGATTTTCCTAGGGTTTGGTGCATTAAACTTTGTTGGGCTTGATCAAATTCTTGCTGAAAGTAAGGCTGGTAACACGGCTGCCCCACTACTTGCCCATTATTTAGGTGGCGATGTATTGATGGCATTTATCGGTGCCGTAGCGTTTGCGACTATTTTAGCCGTTGTTTCAGGTTTAGTGTTAACTGGGGCGTCTGCGATATCTCATGATATTTATGGAGAAATCATGAAAGGAGGTAAATTAACAGAAAAGCAACAAGTGGTAGCTGCCCGTACTGGCTCCATTTCGATTGCCATTGTATCTATAATTCTTGCATTATTCGCTCAAAGCTTAAATGTTTCATTCTTAGTGTCCTTTGCCTTTTGTATCGGTGCTTCAGCCAATCTACCTGTTATCCTTTATACAATCTATTGGAAGAAATTTAATTCTACAGGTGCTGTAACGGCAATGGTAACAGGATTAGTATCTTGTTTAATTTTAGGAGCGATGGGACCAAATGTGTGGAGCCCAGTTGAAGGTGCTGCAATCTTTGTAGGACAACCACTTGTCCCACTTGCGGTTCCAGCTATCATTACCATTCCTCTAGGCTTTGTTGCTGGATATCTAGGTACAGTTCTTTCTTCAAGTAAAGTACCACAGGAAGAGGCAGAACGTATTTATAAAGAAATTCGCGTGAAAGCGAATACGGGTGTGTCAGTATCGGACATTTCTCATTAATATTTATACACCTCTCTTATAATGAATCTCAATTCAAAAAGTGCAAAAAAATAGGCAAAAAATTCGATTTTTGGTCGAGTTTTTCGCCTTTTTTGTTATTCGATATCTACCAATTTATTTATCGAACAATACTATTCCTCTTCCAAAAAACAGAAAAAATCCAATTTCCACTAGGTGAATAGTGTTTATTTTTAGTTAAAAAAACGAGATTTTTTTGTAAATTTACCCTCCTTTTTTTATCAAGAATCTAGATTTCTCTTTACTTCATTTATTTATCTGAATTTTCTAAAACCCTTTATACCCTTGACTTTGTGCCATTTTTTCTCTCCTAGGACTATTTTCAGAAAAATTTTTTTTACATAATTTTTCTGAAATGTATTGCAATTTTGTGAACTGTTTCATAAAATGAAAATGTGAATTCACTAAACTAGCAAATTTTAGTCTTGAGGCAGAAAAAATATACACAAAATGGGGAATGTTAATGGCGAACAATCAAGCGAAAAAAGGTGTCGTGATTGACTATGATGCAATTGCTAACCAAGAATCATTTAAGGCTCTTGTACGAAGAAAGAACTCTTTTCTTTGGTCTATAACTGCCATATTTTTATTGGCCTACATGATGTTACCAATTCTGACATCATACACGGAAATTCTACACCAAAAGGCATTTGGGGAAATTACTTGGGTGTGGATCTATTCTGCAGGGCTATTCATCATGACATGGGGGTTATGTCATTTATATGTAGCGAAAGCAAACAGTTTTGATAAAGAAGCAAAAGCGATCATCGCTGAATATGAAAACGGAGGTGGCCGCCTATGAGTAATGGAATGAGCTTTACAGCCATATTCTTCTTCGTAGCCATTGTTGGTTTAACTTTAGTTATTACATGGTGGGCTTCTAAACGTACATCTTCAGCAAGTGATTTCTACACTGCTGGTGGTGGCTTAACAGGCTGGCAAAATGGACTAGCTATCGCTGGTGACTATCTATCAGCAGCCTCTTTCCTAGGTATCGCTGGTGCAGTAGCATTATTTGGATTTGACGGATTCTTCTTCTCTATTGGTTATTTAGTAGCTTACTTAGTGGTGTTATACATCGTAGCTGAGCCATTACGTAACTTAGGGAAATTTACATTAGCTGACATGATTACAGCGCGGTTCAATAACGCAAAAGTACGTGGAACAGCTGCTTTAAGCACTATTACAATTGTTTTATTCTACATGATTGCACAACTAGTTGGTGCAGGAGCACTTATTCAATTACTTTTAGGAATCGACTATTGGATCGCCGTATTAATCGTTGGTTTCATGATGACAACTTACGTACTATTCGGTGGTATGACTGCAACATCTTGGGTACAAATCATTAAAGCTTGTCTTTTAATGTTAGGTACAGTAATTATCTCGTTCTTAGTATTAAAAGAGTTCGGCTTCAGTATATCTACAATGTTCAAAGAAATGACAACAGCTACTGATAGTGGTGCTGCTTATTTAAACCCAGGTCTAAAATATACGGATGGACTTGATACTATCTCAATGCTTATTGCGTTAGTATTAGGGACTGCGGGGCTACCACATATCTTAATGCGTTTCTTCACAGTAAAAGACGCACAAACAGCTCGTTCTTCGGTTATTTGGGCAACTTGGATTGTAGGTATCTTCTATGTTCTAACTATTTTCTTAGGTTTCGGTGCAGCAGCATTCGTTGGGAAAGAAGACATTATCGCGGCAAACGCAGCTGGTAACATGGCTGCCCCACTTCTTGCAGAAGCACTTGGTGGCGACATTCTATTCTCATTTGTTTGTGCGGTAGCATTCGCAACAATTCTTGCAGTAGTAGCAGGTCTTGTACTGTCAGGTGCATCTGCCCTATCACATGATATTTATGGACAAATTATTAAAAAGGGTAAAATTACAGAAAAAGAGCAAGTTCTTGCAGCTCGTATTGGTTCGATTACAATTGCTGTTATTTCTATCCTATTAGCGCTTGGTGCACAAACATTAAACGTTGCATTCTTAGTATCTCTAGCATTCTGTATTGCAGGATCTGCTAACCTTCCAGTTATCATTTACACAATTTATTGGAAACGCTTTAATACAGCTGGTGCTGTAACAGCGATGTTAACAGGTTTAATTTCAGCATTAGTATTAGTAGCTATTTCACCAAACGTGTGGAATCCAGTTGAAGGTAAGGCCATTTTCGTTGGTGAACCATTAATCATGTTAACGAATCCTGCTTTAATTTCTGTACCACTTGGTTTCCTTGGTGGCTTTATTGGCACATTACTATCTAAAGAAAGTGATGAGTCGAAATATCGTGAAGTAGACGTGAAAGCTAACACAGGTATTTCTGTACAGGACGTATCTCACTAATACCATGAGAACCTCGTAAGTATCTTGCTTACGAGGTTTTACTTTTTCTCCCCTATTCGCTACTATAATGTTAGAAAGGATTGGAGGGTAAATGTATGTCACAATCTAAAGCTAAAAAGCAACGAATGCATGTTAAACGGACAGTAGGCAAGGATGTTGAAAAAAATCGACAATCGATCTCCTTTAGTACACATGAACGTGTAACAAAAACAAAGAATGAAAAATTAGAGCATGATTACTCAAAACATAAAAAGCAGTATAAGGACGACTAATTCGTACCCTATACTGCTTTTTTCTTAACTTTAATGCAGAAGAACTATTAAAGCTGATAGAAGTTCTTAGTATTTTCACTAATGATTTTAGCCGCTTCCTGTGTTGACAGCCCCTTAATATGCGCGATCACCTCAATCGTCGAATGCATCATCCACGGAGATGTTCGCTTATTCGTAAATGGACCTTCAAACGGCCAAGGACCGTCTGTTTCGACCATCATGAGTTCAATAGGGTACGTTTCAATCAACTGTTGAATTTCTTTTTCATACAAACAATCAGGGGTGATGGAAATAAAATAACCATGCTGAATCATGCGTTTCACTACAGTTTCATCCCCTTTAAACCAATGAAAATGAGCTTGATGAAACTGATGCTTTTCAAGCAAATCACATACGATGGCAGCGTCCTCATAGACAGCATGTAAGATAATCGGCTTGTTAAGTTCCTTTGCCAAAACAATAAAACGCTCTAATAGCACCACGTAAGGACGGTCATCAATAGCATGTTCTTGCCTTAAATAATAAGGAAGGCCAACCTCTCCAACAGCGACCATTTCATCTGCATGACAACGAATCCAATCAAATAGTGCATCCTCTTCACATTGACTTGGTAAAGACTGTTCAGGATGAAAGCCAAAAGCTACCTTAACTTGAGGATAGCTGTTTGATAAATGCAATGTCCTTTGGCATGATGTCAAATGCATGCTAACCGCAATGACAAAATCGGCATCTTCTAGCAAAGTTGGAATCTCCTCATCTTTATACTGATCTAAATGAATATGAGCATCAATCAGCATGCATATCACCCTTTTCTTCTTGTAAATACATAAATAATTGTTGCTTTAAGGCTGTAAATGCAGCAGAATGACGAATTTCCTCTCGGCGAGGTCTAGCAAACGGTACGATCATTTCCTTTTTAACCGTTGCAGGCCTTTTCGTTAAGACTAATATTCGATCTGCCAAAAAGAGAGCCTCTTCTATACTATGCGTAACAAATAGAATAGATTTCCGGTACTCTTCCCAGATAGATAAAAGCCATGCCTGCATTTCCAATCTCGTAAATTCGTCTAGCGCCGAAAAGGGTTCATCTAAGCATAAAATGGGCTTATCACTAACTAAGGCACGTATGAAGGAGACTCGCTGTTGCATGCCGCCTGACAGTTCATTTGGATAGGCATCGATAAAGGACCCAAGACCAACCTTTTCTAGCCATTCCTTGGCACGTTCGACGTTTGGTTTACGCTGTAATTCCTCCACGATGGTAACGTTCTCTAAGATGGTACGCCAAGGCAATAGACAAGGCTGCTGGGGCATATAGCCAATCGTCCCTCTCTTTTGCTGTAAATCCTCTCCATTTAATAAAATGGCCCCATGATCGATTGAAGAGACACCACCTATTAATTGAAACAACGTACTTTTACCACTTCCTGAAGGACCCACAATAGCTACAAACTCGCCATCCTTAACCTCAAAGGACAGATCTTCAAGGACTTGCAGGGCATCAAAGGATTTACTGATGTTTTGAATGCTGAGCATGGTTGCCTCTCCCCTTCACCATGATTTTTTCTATAAATCGTATACTGCTAAACAACAGTAAGCTTAACAAAACAATGGCAAAAATCGCGACAAATACACGATCCGTGCGAAAGGAGGATTGAGCTAAGGTCATATATACGCCAATACCCTTTTTCGCACCAAGCCACTCTGCAATGACAGCACCCATGACACTGTATGTAGCAGCGATTTTAACGCCTGAAAATATAGCAGGATATGCATGCGGCCATTCCAATTTCCAAAAAGTTTGCGAAGTTGTCGCACCAATCATCGCAAAATAGTGCTTTAATTCAGGTGAAGTTTGACGAAATCCGTCCATGGCCGCAATGACTATCGGGAAAAAGCACACAAGGCAAATAATAATGAGCTTTGGTAATAAGCCAAAGCCAAACCATATTATGAGCAGCGGTGCTAAGACAAGTATTGGGATATTTTGCGACATGATCAAAATCGGATAAAACAACTCCCGAATAAACAAAAATCGATGCAACACAATAGCTACCGTTAATCCACAACCAATACCAATAGCAAGACCTAATATGGCCAATTGCACCGTAGCCAAAGCATGTGGTAAAAAGGTTGGATACGATTGAAAGCCTTCCATCAGAATACGACTTGGTGCAGGTAGAAGCCAATGGGGAACTTCAGCCACATGCACGACTAGTTCCCAGATGAATAAGAGGAAGGCGATAAAGATGATCGTCCTTCCCTTTTGAAACGCTTGTTTCATTACTGATATTTCTCCGTTAATGTATCCATGGTAATACCAGTTGGCTGATAGAGTATTTTCACTTGTGTAATCACATTAATAGCACCAAGCTCTATCATCTTGTCATTCATTTTCTCAATAAGTTGAAGCAATGTTGACAGCTCACCTTCCATCGTCGTTTCTAGCGGATGTACTTCATATTTCACACCAGATGCATCAATCACAGCAATGGCTGCATCCACATAAGGAATGACATCCTCATATTTCTCTGTTTTCGGGATAATTTGGACACTGATTAATGAATTTGCCATTTATTTGGCCTCCTTTTTAGGTAAGAAATCATTCGTAAAGGCTTGCTTTGCATCAAACTCGCCCTCTAATACCTTGTTGCTAGACATCCAATTAGCATAGTTTTCCCATACAGAAAGCTTTTGCTCTCCCCATTGCTTCGCATCGTCCTGATATTTATCAGCTAACCATTCTTGACTTTTATGCACTAATTCTTTATCTAAGTCAGGTGCCGCTTCTAGTAAAATATCTGCAGCCTCACTCGGATGCTCGATTGCGTATTCATAACCTTTAGAAGCAGCTGCAACAAAGGCTTTTACAACATCAGGATTGTCCTTTATCATTTTTTCATTAGTAGCCAAAACAGGCGTATAATAATCCAACTGATCACTATAATCCGTTAAATACAACATATTAATCTTTTCCCCACGAAGCTCTGCCTCAATACCTGTCCATGCATAATAAATCCACGCAAAATCAATATCTTTTTCCATCATCGTGAAGAAATCTAAATCACCTGCATTGACAATATCTAATTGATTAATATCGGCATTTTCTGTTTGCATTAACGATTGGAGTACCGCTTGCTCTAGTGGGGCTCCCCAACCGCCATAAGTTTTACCTTCGAAATCCTTTGGTGAGGTAATCCCTTTAGAAGCAATCGAAGCAAAGCCCGATGTATTATGCTGAATGATGGCGGCAATCGAAACAAGTGGTACATCCTGGACACGTGCCTGTGTGATGCCTTCCTGATAGCTTACCCCAAATTCTGCCTTACCAGAAGCTACAAGCTGATCTGCTCCCGCTTCCCCTGGCATCATAATATCAACATCTAAGCCTTGTTCCTCAAAATAACCAAGCTTTTTCGCGACATACAGCCCTGTATGATTTGTATTCGGAGTCCAATCCAGTACTACTGACACCTTTTTTAGCTTATCAGTTGCCTGCTTGTCCTCCTTGTCACTACAGCCCACTAATGTTACAAGTGCAGCCAATAGAATAAATAACCATTTTTTCATGCTAGGTCCTCCCAGTTTGTAATATGAAAGTGTTCATAAAGGAATGCGTGTCACCAGAAAGAAAGCGTAAATACGATGGGCAAGAGGTGTTTGAAAATATAAAAAAACGCCTAGGATTCCTCCCAGACGTAAATTGCAATCAATCTTCAAAACTTTGCTTTTTTGAATAGATGTTCCCTACGCTGGTACGAGCCAAATCAGGTTCAAAGGGTCAGCGTCTATCGGACACAATCTCAGCTAGCAACTACTAGCCCCCCTACATTCTTTCGCTATGAACTTTTCGTTGATTATTATACCCATAGTTACTCTTAAAAGACAAGGTACTAATTTGGTTTAACCGTTTTACACCAAAAAAAGCCCAGCTCACAAAAGAGACTGGGCGTTAAAAAAGCTTGGTTATTGTTCCTTTTGGGTCGTTAGAACATGGGAAATAGCCCCATCTGTTGCGATATCCACTTTAAACGATCCATTGGAATGGCGATCAGCACGAGTCAATGCTTGGACATCTAACACCTCTTGCACACCTTTTTCTGTTTCAATAACAATTTGCTCCTCATCTGTTGCTTGAATAACGGCCACAATGCGGTGCGGATTTGCTTTTAATTCTGTTAATACTTTTAGACCACGTTTTGCACGACTGGCTACTTCAACCTCTGCGACATTCATTTTCTTAACAGCCCCACGCTGTGTCACAATGACAACATATTGCGTTTGATCAGGTTGTAGCACATTCACACCGACTAAGGCTTCCCCATCTTTTAGCGTAATGCCCTTTACTCCGCCTGTTTTTACACCTGTTACTGGTAATTCCTCCATTGGGAAACGAATTGAATAAGCCGTATCTGTTGTTAACATCAATTCCACGTCATCCGTCACAAACGCTGCATAGATCATGGCATCGCCAGCCTTCACATTCATCGTTTTAATTGGTTTTGAATAACGTGTCACCGCGTAATCGGCAAGTGGAGAGCGTTTAATTTGACCATCCTTTGTCGCAGTGAAGATGTACGTATTTGGTTGATCAAATGTTTCAAAGCCATATACAGCGATAATTGACTCATCTTCACCCGTTGGCACGATACTTGAAATATGCTGACCAAGATCCTTCCAGCGAATATCTGGCAGCTCATGAACAGGCTGATAAATATAATTGCCTCGATTTGTAAATAGGAGTAAATGGTGCTGTGTATTTAAGGTTGCTTCATACAATAAGTAATCCGAATCCTTCATCGCAAAATCCTGACCATTTGAGGCGGCATGTGAACGTGTCGAAGTACGTTTAATATAGCCATCCTTCGTTACGGTTACGACAACCTCTTCACTTGGTACAAGAACATCTAAGGTAATTTTAATCTCTTCAATTTCTTGCTCAATTCTTGAGCGACGAGGCTCTGTAAAGCGTTTCTTAATATCAAGCAATTCTTGTTTAATGACACGTACAAGCTTTGCCTCACTTTGTAAAATCCCCTCTAGCTTAGCAATCAACCTATTTAGCTCGTCCTGTTCTTGTCGAAGCTCTGTAATGTCTGTATTGGTTAAACGGTATAATTGCAAGCTGACAATCGCCTCTGCCTGTACCTCTGTAAAATCAAACTTCGCCTGTAAATTAAGCTTGGCATCCTTTTTATCATTAGAAGAACGGATTGTTGCAATCACTTCATCTAAAATGGAAAGGGCTTTAATTAACCCATCCACGATATGGGAACGATCCTTCGCCTTTTGTAAATCGTAAATGGAACGGTTCGTGACTACTTCTTTTTGATGGGCAATATAGGCATCCAATAATAATGGTAAGGTCATCATTGTTGGACGACGATTATGAATGGCAATCATATTAAAATTATATGCTACCTGTAAATCCGTTGTTTTAAATAGGTATTGAAGAATTCCTTGTCCTGGTACATCCTTTTTCAGTTCAATGACAACACGTAAGCCAGTTCTATCAGATTCATCACGAATTTCCGCAATCCCCTCAAGACGTTTATCTACGCGTTGCTCATCAATTTTTTTCACAAGATTCGCCTTATTGACATCGTATGGTAATTCTGTGATAACAATTTGCTCTTTACCACCCTTAATAGGCTCCACAACCGCTTGTGCACGGACAATAATTTTACCGCGACCCGTTTCATATGCTTTTTTAATGCCGTCAACGCCTTGGATAATACCACCTGTCGGGAAATCTGGCCCTTTAATGACCGTCATTAATTCATCCACTGTCGCAGTAGGCTTATCTAAGCGCATTAATACGGCATCTAACACTTCATCTAAAGCATGTGGCGGAATATCTGTCGCATACCCCGCCGAAATCCCTGTAGATCCATTCACTAGTAAGTTAGGGAA
>NZ_DAMDAY010000036.1:14193-27965 GCF_032093475.1 Lysinibacillus sp.
AACCGTTTTCTTGCCGATATCTCGTAGCATTTCACCAGCAATCGCAGATAATCGTGCCTCCGTATAACGCATGGCAGCTGGTGGATCTCCATCGACCGAACCATTGTTCCCATGCATCTCAATAAGCATATGACGTGCTTTCCAGTCCTGACTCATACGCACCATCGCTTCATAGACAGAGCTATCTCCGTGTGGATGGTAATTACCGATTACATTACCGACTGTTTTCGCAGATTTTCGGAACGGCTTATCATGGGTATTTCCTTCTGTAAACATCGCATATAAAATACGGCGCTGTACTGGTTTAAGACCGTCACGTGCATCAGGCAACGCGCGGTCTTGAATAATATATTTACTATAGCGACCAAAGCGGTCACCCATTACTTCTTCTAAAGGTAAATCTTGAAACTTTTCCGTACTACTCATGCTTGGTCCTCCTCTTGTTGGATGAATTCATTCTCTAAAATATTGGCATCATCCTCCATACCGAAGTCTACATTGGCTTCGATCCATTTACGACGGGGTTCTACCTTATCACCCATTAACGTCGTGACACGTCTCTCTGCACGTGCACCATCCTCGATTGTGACACGAATTAATGTCCGTGTCTCAGGGTTCATCGTTGTATCCCAAAGCTGGTCTGCATTCATCTCTCCAAGACCTTTATAACGCTGTAATATGTAACCCTTTCCAACTTTTTTGATGGCCTTTTGTAGATCGCTTTCTGTCCAAGCATATTCAATGACTTCTTTTTTTCCAGTACCCTTAGAAACTTTATAAAGTGGTGGTAGCGCGATATATACTTTTCCTGCTTCAATAAGTGGGCGCATATATCGATAGAAGAACGTTAATAGCAATACTTGAATATGAGCTCCGTCCGTATCAGCATCGGTCATGATTACTACTTTATTATAAGCGGAATCTTCTACAGCAAAGTCTGTACCAACACCTGCGCCAATCGCATGGATAATCGTTGAGATTTCTTCATTTTTCATAATATCCTGTAGCTTGGCTTTTTCCGTGTTAATGACTTTCCCGCGCAGTGGCAGAATCGCTTGGAATGTACGGTCGCGCCCTTGTTTCGCAGAGCCCCCAGCAGAATCACCTTCGACTAAGTATAATTCATTTTTTGCGGCATTCCGAGACTGTGCAGGCGTTAGTTTACCAGACAGAATGGTACTACCTTTTTTGTTTTTCTTGCCGTTTCGTGCATCTTCACGCGCTTTACGAGCAGCTTCACGTACTTGCTGCGCACGAATGGCTTTACGCACAAGAGAAGCTGATAACTCCGCATTTTCCTCTAGTACATACAAAATTTGCTCAGACACTACACTATCTACTGCAGAACGAGCCTCACTTGTCCCAAGCTTGCCCTTTGTTTGTCCTTCAAATTGCAATAAATGCTCTGGAATACGAACAGAGACGATGGCCGCTAAGCCTTCACGAATATCAGTCCCCTCAAGGTTTTTATCCTTATCCTTTAACAAGCCAATTTTTCGTGCATATTCATTAAATACACGCGTTAATGCTGCTTTCGCACCTGTTTCATGTGTTCCACCGTCACGTGTACGAACATTATTAACAAAGGATAAAATCGTTTCCGAATAACCATCATTATATTGGAAGGCGAACTCTACCTCGATTTCATCCTGGATACCTTCTACATACTTCACCGGATGAAGGACGTCTTTTTCCTCATTCAAATACGCAACGAAAGCTTCAATGCCATTCTCATAAAAGAACACATCACTTTTGCCTTCCTCGCGCTCATCAATTAATTCAATTTTTAACCCTTTTAGTAAAAAGGCTGACTCACGTAAACGCTCTGCTAACGTATCATAATTGAATTTTGTGACAGAGAAAATACTGTCATCCGGTAGGAAATGAACAAGAGTACCTGTTTGCTTTGTTTGTCCTATTTCTTCTAGCGTTGTAACAGGATGTCCACCGTTCTCAAAACGCTGACGATATTTTTTACCGTCACGATGAATGGTAACCTCTAAAAACGTTGAGAGTGCATTGACTACAGAAGAACCTACACCATGTAAGCCACCACTTGTTTTATAGCCCCCTTGTCCAAATTTACCGCCTGCATGCAGCACAGTAAAAATAATTTCAGGGGTTGGTTTGCCCATTTTATGCATACCTGTTGGCATACCACGGCCAAAGTCTCGCACGCTGATACTCTGATCCTGATGAATCTTGACAATAATATGAGATCCAAAGCCAGCCAGTGCTTCATCTACCGCATTATCTACGATTTCATACACAAGGTGATGAAGTCCACGGCCATCCGTCGAACCGATATACATGCCGGGTCGTTTGCGTACCGCTTCTAATCCTTCTAATACTTGTATAGCGTCATCATTATAGACGCTAGGTGACTGTTTATTCGTCAAAAAAATTCCCCTCCAAAAAACAAACACATGTTCTATTTATGTTCTCATCCTAATAATAATAGCATTTCCTGTCAATAGCTAGCGACAGGTCCAATAAAATTTTAAAAATTGCTCACAGTTTTGATTCTTTTTATAGTAAACATCTTCAACAGTTGCTTAAATTTGGAATTTAAGCAAGACAGACTGCTACTACTATCCATTATCGTTTGACGCATAGTAGCCTATTTAGTTTCACTTCCATTTGTTTGGCTTCCCATCTCGAGCGATGAAAGTGCTACGATGTATCTCGCGATTAACTGGATAAAGTTAGACTTCTATTCTACCAAAGGAATGAACGATTGACAAAATTGCCTTTATGCCTATATTTTTAAAAAGGCTTTTTTCCACAACTGATCCTCTCATGTCTAAAAGACTACCCTATGGTAATTGAATTCAAGACCCATAATGAAATCTCCTTCATAACATTGTAGATTAGCAAGAAAAAGTGTAAAATACTTGTTACAAACTATTAGTACCAAGTATTGACTATGAATGAAAGGAGTCCAGCTATGATCAATGGACTTATTATTTTATGTGCTTATCTAATTGGCTCTATACCTTCTGGATTATGGATAGGCAAAATTTTTTATAACACAGATATTCGTGAACACGGGAGCGGTAATCTAGGTGCAACCAATACCTTCCGCACGTTAGGAAAAAAAGCGGGTATCGTGGTGACCGTGATGGATGTTTTAAAAGGAACTGCCGCAGTGTTACTCGTGACACTTCCTATTTTCTCTGACAGTATGCTCCATCCTTTACTACTCGGCCTAGTTGCCGTAATCGGCCATATGTTTCCGATTTTCGCCAACTTCCGTGGTGGGAAGGCAGTGGCAACCTCTGCGGGTGTTTTATTAGGCTATTCATGGCCACTGTTTGTCCTATTATTTATTGCCTTTATTGTGACATTAAAAATTACTAAAATCGTTAGTTTAACATCTATGATAGCCGCTTTAGTAGCACTTATTTATGCAATCGTTTATTATTTTGTTACAGGTGACTTTGCATTAGGCATTTTGGTAGCCTTTTTATTCACTTTTATTATTTATCGTCACCGTGCCAATATTTCACGGATTAAAAACGGCACCGAGCCAAAGGTAAAATGGCTGTAGGAAGAGAGGAGCATTCGAAATGAACATTGCATTAACAGATGAAGCCCTACAATGGTTCAAGCAGGAAATGGAAGTAGAATCAGGTGATACCATTCGCTTTTATGCACGCTATGGTGGTTCTAGTCCTTTTCACGAAGGCTTTTCACTTGGCATGACTCGTGAAGAACCGATCGCTATAGGTGTTCAAACAGAAATTGATGGTGTAACCTATTACATTGAAGAGAAAGACCTCTGGTTCTTTAACGATCACAATCTACATGTTGACGTTGATGCAAGTAAAGATGAATTACAATATGATTATCGTACATAAAGCAGTGTTTCCTTTCAGCATATGAAAGGAAACATTGTTTTTTATTTCGCTTCATGGTCCAAGGTTGTTACGTTGAAGTAATCTTTAGCGGTACCCGAAGCTGAGAAGACATCCAGTAGAAATCCATGGCAGATTTTCATGCCTTCTTCGTTTATCTGGTAAAAAATTTGTCCACTCTAATGGTAATGAACGTCCATTTGAGGAGGAAAACACATGTCCACGTCTAACAATATTGATACCTCCCCATCCCATACTATGAACGATTTGTTATACACGTCCCTTGCTAAAAATTTAAAAATCATTCAGAACTCACTCGGTCATAGCAATGACATCATTATACGAAAAATTACTATTGGTGAAACTGAACCTCATCACCTAGCCATTATATCGATTGATGGTTTATCAGATAAAACAACCATTTCCGATTCTGTTATTGATAAACTGATGGCTAACATTGAGGAAGAACAAGATATTGAAATTACAACCATTAATGAATATGTCCGAAATTCCTATTTAACAGTTGGTGATGTAAAAAATATTGAGCACTTTAAAACGCTCTACCAAGCTATTCTCAATGGTGAAACGGTTATATTATTAGATGGCTTTGCTGAAGGGATAGTGACCAGCACAAGAAGTGCGAAAGATCGAGCAGTAACAGAACCATCGACGGAATCGGTTATACGAGGACCTAGGGAATCCTTTACGGAAACACTTCGTACCAATACAGCCCTAATCCGTCGTAAAATAAAAAGTCCAAACCTCTGGATTAAATCACGTATTATCGGTGATGTCACACAAACAGATGTAGCAGTCATGTATATTAATGGCATCGCGAACGACAAAATTGTCGCAGAGGTATTAGCTCGTTTAGACCGCATCAATATTGATGGCATATTGGAAAGTGGTTATATTGAGGATTTCATTCAGGATTCTAAAAATACCATGTTTCCAACTATCTACAACTCCGAACGTCCCGATGTCATTGCTGGTGAATTATTAGATGGGAAAGTAGCGATTTTAGTAGATGGAACACCCTTTGTCTTAGTGGTGCCAGCGTTATTTACATCTTTTTTACAGTCAGCAGAAGATTATTATCAGCATTGGATGATAAGCTCCCTGATCCGCATATTGCGCTTTTTTGGTATTAGTCTAGCATTAGTAGCACCATCACTGTATGTAGCCATTACAACCTTTCACCAAGAAATGCTGCCAACACCAATGTTAATCAGTATTGCATCGCAAAGGGAGGGCGTCCCCTTCCCAGCTGTAGTAGAGGCACTCATAATGGAGATTGCCTTTGAGGTTTTGAGGGAAGCTGGACTTCGTATGCCAAGAACAATCGGTCCTGCTGTGTCGATTGTAGGTACCTTAGTTATTGGTCAAGCAGCGGTTGAAGCAGGCATTGTTTCTGCTGTAATGGTCATCATTGTCGCCTTAACAGCCATTTGTAGTTTCCTCTTCCCTGCTTATGGCCTATCGAATACTATTCGTGTGCTACGGTTTCCATTAATGATTTGTGCTGCGATGTTTGGTTTATTTGGTGTAATGTTTGGCATTATGTTGATTATTCTACATTTATGTAGTATTCGATCATTTGGTGTACCTTATTTAAGCCCTTTTGCACCGTTAGTCCTGAAGGATCAAAAAGATGCCTTTCTATTATTCCCACGTAGAAAGTTACTAACACGACCTCGTTTAGTTAACCAGAAAAACATTGTCAGAGGCCATCAATATAAAGATGTAAAAAAGAGGTAATCACTACTGAATAAATGAGGAAATTAAATATGGCGAAAATAAAAGTGATCGGCTTACTTTGCATCCTCACTTTATTATTAAGTGGTTGCTGGAGTAAGCGTGAATTAAATGAATTAGCCATTGTCGTTGCACTTGGAATAGATAAAATAGACGATGCATATGAGGTCACTGTGCAGATTGTCGATCCTAGTGAAGTGTCGATGAAACAAGCCTCCACACAACGCTCCCCTGTTATTAGCTATCATGCGAGGGGTGAGACTATCTTTGAGGCTATTCGCAAAATGACAACACTTGCAGCACGGAAACCCTATTTTGCTCATCTGCAAGTAGTCGTCTTAGGAGAAGAGCTCGCAAAAGAAGGAATCAGTGAATCACTTGATTTAATTTCGAGGGATCATGAATTTCGAAAAGATTTCGATGTCATTATGTCTTATGAGGCTGCAGCAAAGGATGTGTTAAATGTACTAACACCCATCGAAAAGGTGCCTGCTAATAAAATGTTAAATTCACTTGAGGTTTCTGAAAAGGCTTGGGGCTCCACAATCGCTATTAATATAGATGAATTAGTTAACACATTAAGTAGTAAGGATAAAGGAGCATTAATTTCTGCGATTGAAATTCACGGCGATAAAAAATTAGGCGTCGATCAAGCCAATGTTCAGCGCGTCAAAACACCCGTTTTATTACAATACGCAGGTCTAGCTGTCTTTAAAAAGGATAAATTCATCGGATTACTGACAGAGGAAGAAAGTAAAAGTGTTAGTTTTCTCAGTGACAAAATTAAAAGTACCATTGAAATCATCGCTTGTCCGAAGAAAGGTACTTTATCTACAGAAATCACACATTCCAAAACAAAAGTAAAAGGCTCCTTTCAACATGGAGAGCCAGCAATCGATGTTCAAATTGAAGTGGAGCAGAACGTGGGAGAAGTAGAATGTGATATCGACCTTTCAAAACCTAAATCTATTGATTATGTGAATCAAAAAACAGCTCAAGGTATCAAAGGGCGAATCGAAGAAGCATTAGAGAAAATACAACAAAAATATGAAGTTGATGTTCTAGGATTTGGTGATACACTCCATCGGGCAGATGCAAAACAGTGGAAACAAATCAAAAATGATTGGCCAACTATCTTTCCAGAATTGCCGATTCATGTTCATGTGAAGGTGAAAACGCAAGGCTTAGGTACAATGCAAAACTCATTACTAAACAAACCAAAGGAGGAGTAACGAAGTGGTTCTAGCCGTTGCGATCTTGATCATCTCGGTCATCGTAGGCATTATTTTTATTCCAAAACTAAAAAAACAACAGGATACAAAGGGCATTGTTGTGTTCTCCATTTTGTTACTTATTGGTACGGCTTTAAATATGGCAATTGCCCTTAAAATCCATATTCCGAGCCCATTAGATTTAATAACATTTATATTTACACCGATTAGAGATTATATTTTGTCATTAAGCAAATAGAGAGAATGACTAAAAAAGGAAGGGATTCGATGGAAAAGGAAATCATTAGCTCAAGACAGTTTACAATTATTACCCTCCTTTATTCAATCGGTACAGCTATTTTAATTATTCCCGCTAGCATCACAAGTGCCGCTAAGCAAGATTCGTGGATTGCTGCCAGCATTGGGGTCATCCTCAGTTTACTGGTTATTAAATTATTTATGACGCTAGCCAACCAAACACCTTCTCTTAATTTTATTGAGGCAAACGAAAAAATACTCGGACCCTTTTTGGGGAAATTCACAGCCATTTGTTTCCTGATTCTAACCTTTCTTTCCGCTGGAGAATTACTCTATTTTATCGGGATATTCATGAAAACAGAAGTGATGCCGGAAACACCGACCATGGCGATTGCCTTGCTGTTTATTATTATCATTATGTATGCTGCCTATTTAGGCATTGAAACTTTTGCGCGGTCTGCAGAAATCCTCTTTCCGTTATTTGTCTTTATTTTTATTTTTTTTTGTTGTCTGTATTACCCCTCAGATTACGTTTGAAAATATTCAACCTGTACTCGAGGCAACAAAATCATCAATGTTTTATAGTATTATTCGTTTTATGAGTATTTTTTCCTTTCCATTAATTGTGTTATTAATGCTTTACCCTGCTGCGGTTAATGTACAGCAATCCGCGCAGAAAGGGTTTTATATTGGGACCATCTTAGGTGGATTTGTTTTAGTGACATTGATTGTGCTATCAATTCTTGTACTAGGTCCTGAAAATACGGCTTCTAGAACCTTTCCAAGCTATGCCTTAGCACAAAGAATATCGATAGGGAATTTTTTGCAGCGGATTGAGATTATAATGGCCTTTATGTGGATCTCATCCATTTATATTCGAACTTTTATGTATTTCTATACGACCGTTGTCGGCCTTGCCCAGATTTTAAAAATCAAGGATCATCGGCCTCTCATTATACCGATGGGGCTAATTGTTATTGGGCTTTCTCAAATAGTTCACCCAAACATTGTCCATTCGAACAAATATAATAATGAAATTTGGCCAATCTTTTCTTTTTTCATCACCATTCTATTACCGATCCTTTTACTAATTGTGGCGATTATTCGCAATCGCAAAGCGAAAGCTGAAACGAGCGAAATGCCCAAAGCAGAAACAAGCAATGACAATCAAAAAGTCTAATTTCTTTTAAATTAGCAAGAAATTAGACTTTTTATTTGAATCAAATATGATACTCAATTTCGTCAACAAAATCCCATTCATATGGTGTTTCTTGGTATACATAATAGTTCAACCAGTTCGAGAATAATAAATGGGTGTGGGCACGCCATGTATTAATAGGCTCTTTAGTTGGATCATCGTTTGGAAAGTAGTTTACGGGAACGGCGATATCAAGGCCCTTAGCCACATCACGACTGTATTCATCGGCTAGTGTTGTGGCATCATATTCCAGGTGACCTGTAATCATAATGTTTTTATTATCTTTTGATTGTACGATAAATACCCCTGCATCCTCCGAATAAGATAATAAGCGTAAATCTGGATGATTGCGTACATCGTCAATTGACACAGACGTATGGCGAGAATGAGGAGCGGTAAATAAATCACTAAAGCCCCGCACTAAATCTACCGTTAAATCGGTAATGACATGGGAATAGACACCAGAACATTTAGCTGAAAGCTCTACCTTTCCAATTCCATAGTGGTGATACAAAGCAGCCTGTGCTCCCCAACAAATATGTAATACGGATGTCACATTCTCTTTGGACCAATCCATAATTTCTGAAATTTCTTGCCAATAGTTGACCTCTTCAAAAGCCAATTTTTCTACTGGCGCCCCTGTAATAATCATGCCATCATAGCGTCGATGACGAATTTGGTTGAATGTCGTATAAAATAGCTGTAAATGAGATTTACTAACATTTTTTGATTCATGTGTGGCAGTGTTTAAAAACGTAATATTGACCTGTAACGGTGTATTCCCTAATAACCGTAATAATTGGAGTTCTGTTTTTTCTTTTTCCGGCATTAAATTTAAAATTAATATATTTAACGGACGAATTTGCTGTGTTTTCGCACGATCCTCTTCCATCACGAAGATTTTTTCCTCACGTAAATGTTCTCCAGCTGGTAAATTTTTCGGAATATTAATTGGCATCTTGCGTTCCCCTCTCTGTTTTCGCTCTCTTTTTCTAAAAATTAAAAAATCCCCCTCATTCCATACGAGATAGAATGAGAAGGATTTTTTTCACGTCCACTCTTATCTCTCAAAGGAATATCCTTTGTTGGAATTAGCACCTTTCTAACACATGTTAGAGGTTGCTGAAGCGTCATAGGGCCATATCCCTCAGCTTCTCTTGATAAGATTATTTAATTACCTTGAATTGTAACATGAACTAGTTAGAATATCAATAATTCATAGAATATTTTGTGATTCGCTATGCATGTTCTTTGTCCATTTGAAGTACACTAAGCTTGCTGTTAGTGGCTTTTCGATATTTAAAATTTATGGTAAACATGCCGTATTTATGTTACCATATAGCTTTAGTAAGAGAGAGGAACGTGAATAGTTTGATTAAAATTGAATTTCCAAAACCAGATGTAGTTATCCGTCAACGTGAACAAGAAGTAAAACCAGGTGATGTGCCAATCACACCTTATTTTGGCTTTATTGATTTCCATAAAATCACACGTGATAAAGGCGGCATTTTCTTATTCTATAATGACAAGAATGAGCTATTATTCGTTGGGAAAGCTCGTAAAATCCGTCAACGTATTAAAAAGCACTTTGAGGATAATGTATCACCGATGAAAAACCACCGTGATGAAGTGTTCAAAATTGAAGTCTATGAAGTAGAAGATCCAATGGAACGTGAAATTTACGAAACATATGCCATTAATACGTTCCGCTCCAAATACAATGTTGATAAAGTCTTTTATTAAGACAAATTACAAAAAGCCGAAATCTCATCAAAGTGAGATTTCGGTTTCTTTTTTCACAGGATGGTCATACGATCGATGGGTGTGTTTTGCTTGTTGATGAAGACCTCAATAAGGTTCTGTTCAGGGCTTTTCGATATTTTAAAAACATATGGTTGGGCCTCTTTTCGTTGCTCGCTGCCTTCATTAAGATGAATGATAAGTCTATTTTCCTCTACTTCCATACTTGCTAGTACATTCCCCTTTGAATAATAGACGAGATAATACGTCGCGTCATTTCATACAATAATTGAATATTGTCCTGAGAAACGATGTTTTTCTGAATATGTTCTGGTACGATAGGTAGTTCACGAATGCTGAGTGTAGTGGTAGGTGGCGTAGCATTACACGCTGCTAACATTAGTAGACACCCTAAACCTAGCAACACTAATTTATTCAGAATGCTCCCCTTTTCTCATCTTTATTCTAAGAAAAAACCTTTTCGCTCTTTCGCAATCCAATCCTCAAGCTCCTGATCATCGCGTTTTACTAGTCTATTGATAAGGACATCATGCCAAATATAATCCTCTAACAAATAGATATGGACAGGGTCATTAGTGATGAAGGCCGTTTCTTGCGCGGAAGGCGAGTGACCATAAATCATTTCCTGACCATCTACCGATAAAATAAACCAATGTGGAGTAGACGTTTTTTTCGTATAGTGTGTGGCCCTATGGCGGTCAATAGTCGCTAAATGTTCCTCTACATACAGTGTAATGCCATGCACAGGAATACGCTGTGACACTTCTTGAAGGTCTTGTCGTAGCGCATCGTACATATCTTCCCACATCGACAGAATCACTTTTTTCTTTGCTTTTCTTAAAAGTGACTGACAGTAATTGAGGATGGACTCCTTGCCCTTTAGCATCACGACTTTATGCTCCACTTCCTGAACATTTTCCTCTAGCTTTTCTAATTTCATACTTATCGACGAAAAATTTGATTGCCAGCGCTGCTCCATTTGCTGTAAAAATACGGACACGGGCATGGCTGAATAGGTCGTTTGTTCTGCGGTCTCTTCTTTCAACACGATCCCTTTTTCTACAAGGATATTTAAAATATCATACACTCTTGCACGCGGTATGCCAGAATTTTTGCTGACCTGATAGGCACTAACATGACTTTGTTGAACGAGTGCCGTATAGGCTTTTGCTTCATATTCTGTAAAACCCATATCTTTCAACTGGGTGATTAATTCCTCCATGTAATCCCTCCATTATCTTTATTATAGGCTACTGTTGTGAAGATTTGCCAATAAAAAAGTTAGGGTTTACAGCAGTAAATAAATTAGTTACTATTTCAGTAGTAACTAATTTAGAAGAGGTGTAATCATGGTTTTTGATGTCGATGTACATATTATCATTCTATTAATATCATTTGGATTTCTGGCAGCTTTTGTCGACTCGGTAGTTGGAGGAGGCGGATTAATTTCATTGCCGGCTCTACTGTTTGTTGGTCTTAACCCAGCGGCTGCTGTTGCCACTAATAAACTAGCAGGGGCAATGGGCTCACTAACATCCTCTATTTCCTTCTACCGTTCTGGTCAGCTGGAAATTCGCTCTGTCCTTAAATATTTTCCTCTAGCATTTATCGGATCATTATGTGGTGCATGGACTGTCCATCTCATCAACCCAGCATTACTAAAGCCACTAATGTTAGTCATGCTGGCAGCAGTGGGAATTTATACAATCTTTAAAAAGGATTGGGGTGCTGTCTCTACTGTAAAAAATTTATCTAAAACTCATTTATTTTTATTTATGCTGCTGTTATTTGCTATTGGTTTTTATGATGGCTTTCTTGGTCCTGGAACAGGCTCCTTTTTAATCTTTAGCTTCCTGCTGATAGGCTTTGATTTTTTAAAGGCAGCAGGCAATGCGAAATTTTTAAATTTAGCGAGTAATGTAGCTGGTGTGTGTATGTTTGCTTACTTAGGGCAAATTCATTATGTATATGGTTTAGTCATGGGGATCGCTCAAATTGGTGGAGCAATGCTCGGCTCAAAAATGGCGATTCAAAAAGGAAGCGGCTTTGTTCGTACGCTTTTTATCGTGGTGACGATGACATTATTAGCGAAAAACGCCTATGATTTTATGATGCATTAAATTAAAACACGCCACAGAATTGTAATCTGTGGCGTGTTTACTTTAAATCATTAATTGTTCATTTTTAAATTTATGACTAGTGGCAAGACTCACCATAACAAAAATAATGAAGGATGCCACAATTGGCAGCGTGACTGTATGCATACCAAAGATGGAAGGATAGAAGCGATCAATGACAATGTACAGGGACATGCCTGTAATCATCGAAGCAATTGCACCATATTTGTTCGCCTTCTTCCAATACAATCCTAGGACCACGGTCCAAATAAAGACTGCCTCCAGCCCACCAAAGGCAAATAAATTCAACCATACTAATAAGTCTGGTGGATTTAGGGCAAAGATAATGACCGCTAATCCAATGACCGTTGTGACAATAAAGCTTGCACGCTTAATTTCTGCATCACTTGCTTTTGGCTTCATGTAATTTAAATAGATGTCTTTCACAACTGTGGAGCTAACAAGCATGAGCAGTGCATTAACAGTAGACATCGTAGCGGCCATCGGTGCAGCTAATACAATCCCTGCTAAAAATGGCGGTAATACCTTCAACGTTAGAAGTGGCATCACTTTATCCCCAATATCAATACCAGGTAGGACAGGTCGGGCTAATACACCAATTAAATGCATACCAAACATGATTGTCCCAATCGCAATCGTACCTATAATGATGGCTAAATGCATACTTTTTGAATCTTTATAGCTCATCGCACGAACTGCTATTTGTGGGAGTCCTACGACACCCACACCGATTAAAATCCAAAATGTCGAGACATAAAGTGGTGTTAAATCTCCCTGTGCGCCAAAGGGTGATACAAAATCCGGATTTTCAGCGACTAGTGAGGTCATAATATTATCGATACCACCACCTGCAATAATTGTGCCAATTAATAAAATAACTGTACCAATAACCATAATCGTGCCCTGGACTGTATCCGTTAAAGCTACTGCTCGGAAACCTCCAATAATAACATACACTAACACCGAAATAGCAAAAATAAACAGTGCCGTTGTGTAGCTTAAGCCTGTCAAAGATTCAATTAAACGTGCGCCCCCGACCCATTGTGCCATCATCGCAGAAAATAAAAAGACAATAATACTGATGGCGGATAAAATCACTATGACATGGCTTTTGTAGCGCTCTCGTAAAAAGTCAATTAATGTGATGGCCTGGTAACGACGAGCTATGATAGCGAATTTTTTACCTAAAATCATGAGGACAAAATAACCCGCCGGAAGCTGTGCCATCGCGAGTAATACCCAGCCAAGGCCTTTTGTATAGGCTACACCTGGCCCACCGATAAAACTACTTGCACTACCATATGTAGCAATCATCGTCATCGCTAGAATGAAGCCACCCATTTCACGACCACCAAGGAAATACTCCTGAAGGAACGAATTAGAGGAACGGATATGCTTATTAGCCCAAATACCAATCCCAAAAATAATAATTAGAAATAATAGCAAAGGAAATACAACTTGCCAATGCATTAATGATCCCCCTCCTCATCATCAAATGGTACCTCTTTGAAAAAGAGTTTCATGACAATCCAGATGAGCAGGATCATAAAGCCTGTCCCTGCGATACAGCTATAGAAAAACCAGGCAGGAAAAC
>NZ_DAMDAY010000036.1:27975-32362 GCF_032093475.1 Lysinibacillus sp.
AAAACCGAATACATACGAATAATTAGCTGGATCTCCTCCGCCTAATCCATAGGCAAAGCCAAACCAAATCGCAAAGTTGACAATGACTAGTCCAATCCCAATAAGCGCCTCTCGATGCGCTATTTTAAAGCGTTGATCTTTCACATGACAATCCCCCTAACCTACTCTATTTTACTGATATGTTGGTCTGATGGGAAGTGTAAGAAACGTTTTTTATCCTATGTAGTCTCGAAGCTATCAATACTTTTGGATTTTTCAATAGGGTTCCAGCAAACACCCAATCGTCAATAACGAAATTCAACCGCTCTAAAAAATAAAAACCCTCGTCTATCGAATGAGACGAAGGTTTTTAGGAATGGTATTTGCTTATGACGGACGTTTTTCCCAAGGCTCCATCGTTCCCACAGTATGGAGTAACCGATCATGCTGAATGGAATCAATGACACCTTGTGATATTTCCTCATTTGTAAGCCACCTTGAATGACTATCTTCAATTTTAAAGCCAAGTTGAACTTGATGGTATTGTAGGGCATCAAGTTTATCGATTTGCCCTTTAGCTTCAATAAGATTTGCACGACTCCCCAAGACATGAAACAGTTTCCATGATCCGCCTTGCCATTGTGAAATTTCACTTGCTATGCGCTCTAATGTACTATCAGCATATGAATGAATCCAAGCAATTACTAATTCAATAGGTCCATTTTGCTTCATCGTTTCTCGTATTTTCTTTAATAACAAGGATTCATCCCGATAATCTACTAACAAAGGGGTTATCATGGATGAGTTAGTAGCCTTGTTTAGCAAACGTTCCATCCGATGGGCATTCCGTCCAATGACTGAAACATGATAACCATTATTCACTAACCATAGGGATGTGTTAGCTAACATCCCTGTTCCACCAATAACTAATGCATGTGTCATCCATTTATCCCTCACTTCATTAAGATTTAAAGAAATGTGAGAGTCGCTAAGCTACTTATTTACTTACAGTTCGGTGTATCGACAAGTAGTTGCAATGCCTTTTTATCAATTTTGCCAACACTTGTTTTAGGTAATTCATCTAGGAAAATGATTTGTTTTGGAATTTTATAGCGTCCTAATTGCTGGTGACATAGCTCATTGAGTTCATCTAAAACAGCAGTAGTTTGGTTTTGACAGACAATAAAAGCTGTTACAATCTCACCCCAATAGTCATCCTCTACTCCAATCACGGCAACCTCCTGTACATGCGGATGCTGTAATAGGCATTGCTCCACTTCCTGCGGATAAATATTTTCGCCGCCCGAAATGATCATTTCCTTTCTACGTCCCACGATATAGAAGTCACCATCTTCATCCATCATGGCTAAATCGCCTGTTTTTAACCAGCCATCTTGCAGGATATTGGCAGTTTCCTGCTTGTTATTCCAGTAAAATCGAAACATATGCTTTCCTTTTACGAAGAGCTCTCCGACTTCACGAGGTGCACAGCTTTGCCCTGCGGGGTTGATGATTTTAGCCTCGTTAAATTGCATGCTCTTTCCGACAGCCCCTTTTTTCGCGTAAGCATGCTCTCTAGCTATATAAAAATTATTAGGTCCTGCTTCGGTTAAACCGTAGCCTTCTTTAAAAAATAGCCCCTTCTTGTAAAAGGCATCATAAATAGGATGAGGACATGGTGCACCGCCTGATAAAAATACTTTCATCGAAGGAAATTGATTTTCCTGAAAGTACTTCGTAGCAATCATCGCTTGATACATCGTTGGCACAAAAAGGGAAATGGTCGTTTTGTATTGATTCGTTGCTTGCAGCGCTGTTTCTGCTTCAAATTTATCGCCAATGATGACCGTCCCACCAGCCATGAGTAATGGTATACATAATGCATTTAAACCACCTGTATGAAACATCGGCATATAATTTAATGTACGGTCTTGAGCATGTAAACCCCAGCTAATAATTGTATTCATGGCGTTCCAATTCACCGATTGAAAGGAAAGCACAACCCCTTTTGGTCGCCCTGTAGTACCTCCCGTATAAATCATTAACCATGGATCGTCCATGTCCACTGCTTGCCTTCTTGGTACCGTATCCTTCTCTTGCTCGATGCTCTGAAGAGGAAACATCTTTTCTAGTGTCAAGGGACAAGAACCTTCCTCATCATACAACAGAATAGAAGGGGTAGCATCCTGCAAAATTTGTGTTAATTCCTCTTTACTCAAACGCCAATTTAACGGCACATAGATAAGTCCACGTAGCCCACAAGCAAATAAAACAGCAAACAATTGTATGTGATTTTTTGCAAAAACAGCGACTCTACTTCCTTTTTGTAGCTGCTGACGCTCAAAAAAATGACTCCATTTACCAATTTCCTCAGATAATTGCTGATAGGTCCACTGCTCTTCTGTTGCTAAATTAATTAACGCGATGTGATGAGGCGTTAAGGCGGCACGTTTTAAAATCCAAGCTTGCTCGACAAACATCTTAACACCCCCGATCACATCATGATGGCTCCATCCACATGAAGCGTATGACCGTGGACGTAGGAAGCCTCATCAGATGCTAAAAACAAGTAGGCATTGGCAATATCCCGTGGTGTCCCTAATCGTTGTAAGGGAACGATTGAGCGCATTTGAGCCACAATATTTTCAGGCATCTTTTTGACCATATCCGTTTCTGTAAACCCAGGTGCCACTGCATTGACGTTGATTCCCTTACGCCCTAATTCCTTTGCCCACGTTTTCGTCATTCCTACAATGGCTGCTTTTGTAGCTGCGTAATTCGTTTGACCAACATTACCGTAAACCCCACTTACCGATGATGTATTAATTATTTTGCCACCACCAGCTGCCACCATATGGGGGATAACCTCCTGAGTACAATGAAAGACCCCAGTCAGATTAACATCGATAACCTGCTGAAATTGGTCCTCTGTCATCTTCGTCAGCATTGCATCTCTTGTAATCCCTGCATTATTCACTAGGATATCAACGCGACCTTTCTGTTCGATTACCGCTGCTACTAGTTGTTGAACGCTCTCTCTACTTGCTACATCTACTTGTATAAAGGCCACGTTGTCCCCTAGTTGTTCGGCAGCGTGAATCCCTGCCTGTTCATCATAATCGGCGATAAACACAAATGCTCCTTCTTCAATAAAACGTTCGGTAGCCGCATAACCAATCCCATTTGCGGCGCCAGTGATAATCGCAACCTTATTGTTTAATCGCATGATTTCTCCCCCCAATTTCTAAAAAAGCCTCGATTTCGGCTGTTAGCTGTGCTAAATCATCGATCAGTGGGGAATGCCCACAATTTTTTAAACTAACGAACTGTGTCTCCTTGCCTAAATCATGTAGCAATTCTGCATTCATTTCCTCTGTAATGACCAAATCCCGATCCCCTCGCAATACTAAAATCGGAATATGGAGTAGGAGGGCTTCTTGAGAGCCTTTTGCAATCTCATTGTCAATAGCACTCATATTAAACGTATTGAGTGCATGGTACACTTCTGCTAAATTCCGTTGTGTCAGCATATCCTCTATATATTCTTGATATTTTTCTGCGTTCGGCTGTCGATGGGTATAAATTAATGCATTCCATATAGACTGTAAGCCTTCACCATTTTTTGTATCATAGAAGCCTTGAACAAGCTTTGTTTTGGATGTATCAATCAACACTTCTTCATAGCTATAGGCTCTTTTAAAGGATGCTGGATTGCCTGTTCCTAAATCCGTGTAGAATGGATAACCACGTGTTGAAGCGGAAGCTAGTAAAATCAGTCGTTGACAATGCCCTGGATAATTAGCGGCAAACTGCATACAGACGGCTCCTCCTGTTGACCAGCCAATCATATCAAAGGTCTGCAATTGCATAGCATCGATAAATAGCTTGACATCATCGCTAAAATCTTTAATGGCAGAGATAGGCTTATGATACGATGATCCGCCAAAGCCGCGTAAATCGATTGCATAAATTGTATATTTGTCATCTAAAGCATCCATCAGAATATCCCAATGTTTAGAAGATGTCATATTACCATGAACTAATAGTAAAAGTTGAGCTCCCCCTGAGCGCTTACGATAAGCCATCGTTTCACCATTTGCGAGCTGAATTGTTTTTAACATTCCATTTCCCCCTTATCCCCAACGTATTGTGATAGCCCCCCACACATAGCCAATGCCTGCACTAACCAATGTAACAATATCACCGTCTTGAATACGCTTTTGCTCCAATGCTAGCTGTAACGACAATAGTTGATCAATCTGCCCGATATGCCCATATTCTTGCAAATAAATCGATTGCTCCTGCTGTAAACCAAGCTCCGCTAAAATATAATCATGAGCAGACCTCTTCATATGCAGCATCGCTAAATAGTCTAGCTGTGCTTCACTGTATCCACTTTTCGCTAAAG
>NZ_DAMDAY010000037.1:0-4684 GCF_032093475.1 Lysinibacillus sp.
AGAAGCCCTTTGGAACCCCTCGCATAGCAAGGGGTTTTCAAAAGATACAAAAAAACCCTGCTGAACATTGTTCGCAGGGTTTAATGGTATTATGAATTTAATAATAAATCTTCTGGGTTTTCAATTAATTCTTTAACTGTTTTTAAGAATCCTACTGAATCTTTTCCATCGATGATACGGTGATCGTAAGAAAGTGCTACATACATCATTGGACGGATTTGAACTTCCCCATTTACAGCAACTGGACGGTTAACAATAGAATGCATACCTAAAATACCAGCTTGAGTACCGTTCATAATTGGTGTTGACATTAATGAACCGAATACACCACCGTTTGTGATTGTGAATGATCCACCAGCCATATCATTTAAGCCTAATTTTTTATCACGAGCTTTTGTCGCTAAGTTAGCAATATCTTTTTCGATTTCAGCGAAGTTTTTGCTGTTTGCATCACGTACAACTGGTACTACTAAACCTTCTTCAGTTGATACAGCGATACCGATATCGAAGAAGTTATTTAAATGAATTTCATCGCCAACGATTTGAGCGTTTACGTATGGGTATTTTTTCAGTGCTGCAACAACAGCTTTTGTGAAGAATGACATGAAACCAAGTTTGATGTCGTTTGCTTTCACAAACTCTTCTTGTTTACGTTTACGAAGTGCCATGATGTTTGTCATGTCAATTTCGTTGAATGTTGTTAACATAGCTGTTGATTGTTTAACTTCTAATAAACGTTTTGCAAATGTTTGACGACGACGGCTCATTTTTTCAATTGTTACACGATCAGAATTAGCTGCTGGTGTGAATACAACTGGGCCACCTGTAGTTACTACTGGTGTAGGTGCTACTGCTGCCGCTGGTGCAGTTCCGTGTGCTGCTACATCTTGTACACGTACGCGACCTTGTGGATCTACTGGAGATACTGCTGCAAGGTCAATACCTTTTTCACGTGCAAGACGACGTGCTGCTGGAGATGCGATAACACGCTCACCAGAAGTTTCTTCTACTACTGGAGCTGCTGCCGCTGGTGCAGGAGCTGCTTGTGGTGCTGCTGGAGCTGGAGCTGCTTCAGCTGGAGCCGCTGCTGGTGCAGGTGCTGCGCCTTCGCCTGCTTCTACTACTGCGATAACTTGACCAACTAGTACAGTATCGCCTTCTTCAGCTAAAATTTGTGTTAATACACCTGCTTCTTCAGAAATGATTTCAGCGTTTACTTTATCTGTTTCAAGTTCAACGATGAATTCACCTTTTTCAACGCGATCGCCCACTTTTTTAACCCACTGTGCGATACTACCTTCTGTAATCGATTCTGCTAATTCAGGGACTTTAATTTCAGCCACTTTCATTTCCTCCTTTGATTAACGTGCTTACGCACATAGAAGGGCTACCGCTTAAGGGCAAGTAGCCCGGTTTCAATATTTATATGTGATTATTTAACCTTTACTGGCTCAGCAACTGCTTCTTCAATTAATGCCGATTGTGCAGCTTTATGAGAATCTGCGTCCCCTTCAGAAGTTGAGCTCATTGCAGGACGACCTACATAGCGAAGCTTTTTACCTTCTGAAAGTTCATATAATGTTTCTAATGCATAATTCCATGAGCCTTGGTTTTTAGGTTCTTCTTGTACCCAAACAATTTCTTTCACATTAGGATACTTAGCAATAATACCAGCAACTTGCTCTTTTGGGAATGGGTAAAGTTGTTCTACACGAATAATGTGTAAGTGATCGAAGCCTTCTCCGTCTTTCACGCGATCGGCTAAATCGATCATCACTTTACCTGTACCTAAAACGATGCGTTCTACAGCTTCTGGTTTAGCACCTAAACCTGGTTGTTCAATCACTTCTTGGAATGAACCATTTGCTAATTGCTCAGCATTAGCGGCTGCTAATGGATGACGTAATAATGATTTTGGTGATACGACTACAAGTGGACGTACCCCTTCAGTACCTAATAACGCTGCTTGACGGCGTAATAAGTGGTAGTAGTTGCCTGCGTTTGAACAGTTTGCTACAAACCAGTTATTTTCAGCTGACATTTGTAAATAACGTTCCATACGGCTTGAAGAGTGCTCTGGACCTTGACCTTCATAACCATGTGGTAAAAGGATCACTAAGCCAGATTTTTGACCCCATTTAGAGCGTGCCCCTGAAATAAAGTTATCAAACATCACTTGCGCCATATTCGCAAAGTCACCGAATTGTGCTTCCCAGACAGTTAATACATGGCTGTTTTCTAGGTTGTAACCATACTCAAAGCCTACTACCCCTGCTTCTGTCAGTGGTGAGTTGTGTACTGTAAAGGATGCGTTCGCACCAGAAATATGGTGAAGTGGTGTGAATACATTGCCATTGTTTTTATCATGTAGTACTAAGTGACGTTGAGAGAATGTACCACGCTGTGCATCTTGACCTGTAAAACGTACTGGTGTGCCATCTTGGATAATTGTTGCATATGCTAAAGTTTCCGCATGACCCCAGTCGATTTTTGCTGACGCATAAGCATCACGACGTTTTTCTAAAATTTTACCAAGCTTTTTCTGAGGCTCAAAGTTTTCTTCAAACACTAGTAGCTCTTCATTGATTTTTTCTAAACGTTCCGCACCAACCGCTGTATCAATTTGTGGGAAATCTACTTTTAATTCTTCTGGCATTTCTAATTGATGATGATCATCTTTATCTGCCATTTCTTTTACATGGTCATAGGCTGCTTGCATTTCTGCATAGATAGCTGTATCTAAAGCTGCTACATCATCAGTAGATACAAGACCTTCTGCCACTAATTGTGCACCATATAATGCACGTACTGTTTCATGTTTTGAAACTAATTTATATGTTTCTGGGTTTGTTACAGTTGGGTCATCTGTTTCATTATGACCATGACGACGGTAACCTACTAGGTCTACGATAATATCTTTGCCAAATGTTTGACGGTAGTTAGCTGCAAAGCGACCCACTTGTGCCACTGCCTCTGGGCTGTCCGCGTTCACATGGATTACTGGTACTTCATAGCCTTTAGCAGGGTCAGAAGAGTACACAGAAGAACGAGAATCATAATGTTCAGTTGTGAACCCGATCATATTGTTTGCGATAATGTGGATTGTACCACCTGTTGTAAAGCCTTCTGTTTTAGCGAAGTTTAACACTTCCGTTACAATCCCTTGACCTGGGAATGCAGCGTCACCATGTACAAGAATGCCTAAGCCTTTTGTACGATCGAAAACAGGTTGACCTGGTTTAGACGTATCATCTTGTGTTGCACGAGTCGCACCAAGTACCACTGGATTTCCAACTTCTAAGTGAGAAGGGTTGTAAGCCAATTTCACATTCATACCTGATTCACGGTTGTAAGAAGCACCCATGTGGTATTTAACATCACCTGTCCAACCTTTTGTGATTTCAAGGCGACCATGTTCTGGCATAAATAAATCATTAGAAACATGTGCAAAGTCAGAGAACATCATGTCATACGGTTTATTTAAAATGTGAGTTAAAACATTTAAGCGACCACGGTGTGCCATACCAATACGTACGTTTTCCACGTTTTTCGCTTCTGCTGTTTTAATGATTTCATCAAAAAGAACGATTTGCGTATCTAAGCCCTCACCAGAGAAACGCTTTTGTCCTACAAAAGTTTTATGAATAAATTTCTCGAAATTTTCAACGCGAGTTAAACGATCTAATAAGGCTTTTTTCTCATCAGGAGATAATGCTTGTTTAAATAAGCCTGATTCGATTTGCGCTTGAATCCAATCACGTTCTTCTGTAGCTACTACGTGACCATATTCAAATGCTACTTTATCTGTATAAATAGCTTTTAAATAGTCAATTGCATCCTTACCATTTTTCACGTTTGCTGGCACATCTTTGAAGAAGATTGCTGCAGGAATTTCAGCTAAATCTGCAGCGCTTAAGTTGAACGCGCTTTCTTCAATTTGAGCTGTTTGTAGTTCACGGTTTTTCAGTGGATAAATATCTGCCGCTAAATGACCGCGTGTACGGATTGTGTCTGCTAATTTTACAGCGGCTAACACTTTTTTGTAATCGCCAGCAGGAGCCGCTGCTGTATGACTAGCTACAGCTACTTCACCTTCTACTACTACTGGTGCACCAAATTGTTGGAATAAAGATACTAACTCCGGTTCTACTTCTTCAGGAGACTGTAAGAATAAGTCGTATTGCTCCATCACATATCCTAAGTTAGGACCAGAGAAAGCTGACCATGGAGAACTTACAGTTGTAACGTTGTTCGACATGAAAAATGACCTCCAAATTTTGCCTTTCGGCAGTTCCATTAATTAAATTGCAATTAATTATATAATATTTAGCCGTTCTTTAAAAGAATGTTTCACACTACTTTTCCATATTTTAAAGAACGTTTTTTCCATCTCAATCTTACTACTCTTCACAAAAAATACAACTCTTTTTAGCAAATTAAGCAATTTTTTTCGCAAAGGATGGAATAATGAAATAAAGCGTGCATTTTTCTTAATATTTTAGCGGGATTTTCAAGAAGAAAACGGTTCCAATATTAACCTCACTCTTGACTTCTACTGTTGCATTGTATTTTTCAAGTAACATCTTCGAAATACTTAGCCCTAAGCCAGTTCCACCAATTTGACGATTTCTTGCCTCATCCACGCGATAAAAACGATCAAAAATAAACGGAATATTGTCTTGTG
>NZ_DAMDAY010000037.1:4694-31175 GCF_032093475.1 Lysinibacillus sp.
TGTGCTATTCCTATACCATTATCAGCAATTTCTAAACATGCATAATTTCCAGCAACAGAAATAGAAATTTGTATCTCAGGAATTTTTTCACAATAACGAATAGCATTCTCTATTATATTACGAACGATTTGACTTAGTGCATTTTCGGTAATAAATAACGGACCTATTTCACCATGCTTCGACAGCAAAATTCGCGCTTGTGGATGCACGAGCTTCAGTTCATCTATCACCACTTGGAGTACCACCAGTGCATTTGCCTCACTCGCATGATCTTTTTCTTCACGCCGTGCAAGCTCTAATAATTCCTCTATCATTTTGCGCATACGTGCGATTTCCGATAAAGAGGTATCTATCGATTCTTCTAAAATGGCAGGATCGTTTTTGCCCCATCTTTTTAAAAGTGAAAGATGTCCTTCAATTGCTTGTATGGGTGTTCGCAGCTCATGGGAAGCGTCTGCCACAAATTGTTGCTGCTTAGTAAAAGAAATTTGCAGCTCATTCATCATAGCATTGTACATTTTCAATAAATCGCCAATCTCATCATGTGATGTATAAGTCAATTGGATAGGCTCATTAAACCCCTGATCCATCACCTTTTTCATCGATGCACGCAATTCACGTAATGGCTTCATTAAATAATTGGCAAGATAATAGCCGATAGAACCCGATAACACTAATGCGCCTATCCCTGCTATAAGCATCGCTGTCAGTAGATAATGCATCAGTGATTGAAAGCTTGTTAACGGATGTATGACTTGAATATATCCCTGAAAAAAGCCTAGTTGCAATGGCTCGTTGATTACTAATACATCCTGCTTGTCGATTGTCGTCTCGATAACCTCTTGCATTGCAGTAAGAGGTACGGCTTCTGACGTATGATTAATACGTAGGATTTCTATGCCATCTACATTAAACAATCTGACCGTTTCATCACGATCGGCAATTGATTTCAGTAAACCTGTATTTTGTTGGATTTGCTGAATCGTAATATTGGGACCCTGAGATTCTAAAAAGGAGATGATATCCTTACTAGTTCGGACTACTTTACTCTCTTCATCATTTAATAACCATGTATGAAGAAATAAATAAACAACAACACATATAATGGTATAACTAATAAAGATGACGATACTCGACGTTAACATCCATTTTGTTTGCAAAGATTGGTGGCGTAGATATCCTTTTAATTTGTTCATTCACGCATCACGTATCCAACACCTCGAACGGTTTCAATATAAGCATTCATATCACCAGGTAGTTTTGTGCGTAAATGTCTTATATAAACATCTACTACATTGGTCTCAATATCTGTATCATATCCCCAAACTGACGTTAAAATATGTTCCCGTGTACATACTCTATTTTTGTGCTCGATTAATAGTTTCAGTAAATCGTATTCTGTCTTTGTTAAGTCAAGTTTATTCCCTTGCACAAAAACTTCATAGGCTGCTACATCTATTTCGATATCGCGAAAACAGAGGGATTCACTGTTTGCTGCCGCTGGCGTGACACGACGTAAAATCGTCCGTATTCTCGCAAGTAGCTCTTCAATCGCAAACGGTTTGACGATATAGTCATCCGCACCTGCATCTAAGCCCGCTACACGATCCATGACAGCATCTCTAGCCGTTAATAAAATAATAGGAACCTGTGACTGTGAACGTATACGCCGACAAATCTCTATTCCATTAATGCCAGGTAGCATTACATCCAGTAACAGGACATCAAAATTTTCAGCTGTTGCCATTGCAAGTCCTTCTCGACCATCGAAAGCAGCTTTCACCTCGTAGCCTTCATGCTGTAATTCTAGTTCGACAAAACGAGCAATATGCTTTTCATCTTCTACTAATAATATCTTTTTAGGCATCGTATCACCTTCTATTCCAAAATAGCGTATGAAGGATTTTAATCCATTTACGGTACTAGCATAACACCAATTAAAAAGTCTGTCTCACAAGTTTACCTTGTGGACAGACTTTTTTAATGGCTGCCAGAAATAGAGAGCTTATTTTTCCCCAATTCTTTTGATTTATATAAAGCTTGGTCAGCTAAATCCAATAACTCATCTAGTGTTTGGCCATGATCGGGATAATAAGCAATTCCTATGGAGGCTGTTGGTGAAAAATGATGATCTTCAATGATCCAGCCTAATGCTAATTCATCTCGAATCCGACGAATAATATGCATCATTTGGCTATGTCTTTTTTCTATATCTCTCGTTAACCCCGTTAAGATGACAATAAATTCATCGCCACCTAGACGAATAACCATATCATGACTACGAATCGTCTTGTTTAAGGCATCGCCAAATCGTTGAATAAATGCATCACCTGTGTCATGGCCAAAGCGATCATTTACCTCTTTAAAATCGTCACCATCTAGATAAAGCATAGCTACACATGTCTGATTGTCGTTTGCTTCCACCAGTAAATTCGGAAACTCCTTTTGTAAATAACGTCGATTAGGTAGCTGAGTTAAAGCATCATGATAAGCTAGATACAGCAAATCATTTTCCCGTTCTTTACGATGGGTAATTTCACGAGACACCATCATGATTTGTGACACCTTCTCCCGTTCAGGGTCATGGACAACTGTGACATTGCCCTCCGTCCAAATCGGCGTACCATCTTTCGCCCTCAGTAGTAGCTCAAACTGTGTATCAGTCTGACCAGAATAATTATTAATGAATGATTGCCACTCACTCTTACTTTCTCCATCAATAATGTCACTGTAAAACTGTCCTTGCAGCTCTACATTGTCATAGCCTAAATACATATTATAGGATGGGGATGTATAAATAATGATGCCATCCTCATTCGTGATGACAATTAAATCGTTCGTATTTTCCGTAATGAGGCGGAAAGTTCGTTCGATATTTTTTAATTCCGTGAACATTCTTTTCTTGTCCGTAATATCATAGTTAATGGTTAAAATTTGTTCGATGTCACCAAACTCGTTTTTTAATGGAACAATAGTGGCTTCAACCCAATAATCGGCATGATATTTCGTCCGATAGCATAGCTCCCCCTGCCAAATCTCCCCTGCATTAAGCTTGTCATTTATGCTCTGCAAAAAATCCTGCCCATGGATCCGTGGTTCGATTAATGCATACGGCTGGCCAATTAGCTCCTCTGCGCTATAGCCACAAGCCTGTAAAAACATTTCACTTACTTCAGAAATATTGCCTTCATGATCTAATACGGCAATGGCCGTGGCAGAGTTTAATGCAGATTTAAATACATCAAGCCCGTGAGATTTCGAACGTAGTTCTGCTTTTTGAACCGTGAATTGGGTAAAGTCTTGCATGATAAGAAATATAGCAAAAGAATTATCATCCTGCATCACAGGTGATAATGATACTAAATACATTCGTTCCTGTTGGTCCAGCGTGTACAATCTAATGATCTTTTCTGCAACGTTTTCCCCTCTTGCCGCCATTTGTAAGCATAAATTTATTTCTTCCACTTCTTCTTTTGGAACGATTGGTAGATCAACAAACCTTTTTTGCTTGACGCTGTCATTATCTAGTTGGAAACCTTCCATAAAGCTTGCATTCACTTCGTAAATCATGCCTTCAGCAGATAAAATAACAGTAGAGAAAAAGGCATGATCAAACATGGACCGCATAAATAAAAATTTATCTTCAATACTGCGGTCATAAAGAATTTCCTTCGTGATGGCCAAAATATAGTCTTCATTATTATATGTCAATGGTCTGACGGACGTTTCGTATTTACGCACCTCCGACTGAACATATGCATAATCTACATAGTCAACCAGATTATGCTCGCTAATTGCCTGATGATACTTTTTCTGAATGATCGAGAAATTTCGTTTTGAGGTAACAGTCGAAAGCATTTTTCCAATCGCCTCATTGGATAACAGATCTCGAGCTGCTTGGTTTAAGCGAATATATTGATAATCGTCTCCTATTTTTTTCATGAGAAAAACAAAATCCTTGCCAATAAACAATTGATTAAAAAAATCTTAGCTTAAAAGATACTCCATGCTGTCACCTCCAGAAAACCCTTGCAATCATGATAAAAATGTTAGTATGTATCCGTATGTAGAATTAAAATAATACTACTATTATAACATAAAAATAAATAATTACCTTTCTAGAATCAGAAATAATATATCCTTTTTAGGGTAATATTTGATATATTACCTATTCTAGCAAAACTTAAATCCTACTAAAGAAATGGATAAATGATTAATTTTAGTTAAAAGTGATAGGATAGACTTAATGTTAAAAAACAACAATAAAATTGATATTACCATCTCCTTTATCAGAATTTACTGACTATTAAACTTGAATTTTGTTTTTTACGAGCAAAATGATTGCATCAAACAGTTTCTGTGTTATATTATATTTAAAAAACTAGCCTTTTTTCGGTATGGTCGAAATCAGTAAGACAGCGGGAGATTATGGAATATCATAGTTATAACGTCTAGTTCTTTGGGTTTTAATTCCAGTACGAATTTTAGTTTTCTTCTTTATGCTTCAACGGAATTGTTTTAACTACCCTAGTAAAGGAGGCGTTTCGTATGCTTAAACATCGAGACCTGCATGAATGTACAGAGCTTTATGAGCTATTATCACACCCTTCTGTATTCCCTTTTGTCCGTCAGAAAGCCACATCAGCTGATGAATATTGGTTTATGACAAAACAACTGATTGAGGAGGAGGCGAGAGGACTCGCTATCTCGAGGACCATTACTGATGACTGGGGTCAACCAATCGGCACCATTAGTATACACGATGTTGAGGACGGTGCAGGCTTTTTAGGAACGTGGATTGGACTCCCTTACCAAGGTAAAGGTTATAATCAAAAAGCGAAAATGTTATTTTTAAACGAGTTATTTTTTGAATACAATTTCCATACGGTCTTTCTCCGTATACGAGTTGAAAATATAAAATCACAGCGTGCTGCGTTAAAACTCCCTTATGTGATGAGTGCAAACGAAAGCCATCCTACTCTACTAGCACAGGTCAATAGCGGCGAGGCACAATTTAATTTATTTAAAATTCCAAAAGATTTATTCTATCTAACAACAGCACATCAAATACAAGAAGGCGAAGAGCAAGCAATGTAACGCTCTTATATAAGAAGAAGCTATAGGTTTTGTCACATGACATGCCCTATAGCTTCTTTTTATAGCCTTTATTTTTTATATTGTAAAATTAATGACGCCATTTCATCTGGTGTTTTTGGCTTTTGCGTTTTCGCCATCGTCTCCACCATTTCTGCCTTACGCTCTGTTAGAGTATGAACAGATTTCATAAATGATTCCTTTGTTAGCTCTTCTTCCTGTAACACTTCTGCATAGCCTTGTTTTTTAAATAAATTGGCATTTAATATTTGATCTCCGCGGCTTTTTTGTGCAGAAAGCGGCACTAAAAGCATTGGCTTATGAAGCGCCAAAAATTCAAAGATGGAGTTAGAGCCTGCTCGCGACACAATAAAATCAGCTGCATGCAATAAATCAGGTAATTCAGTAGTCACATATTCAAATTGCTTGTAGCCTGGCATCTCTGCTAACGCTTCATCGTAATTCCCTTTACCACATAAATGGATAATATGAAATTGCTTTAAAAGCTCTGGCAAGTTTTTACGCAAGGCCTCATTGAGGACCACTGAGCCCAAACTTCCTCCCATGACAAGTAACACCGGCTTTAAAGTAGAAAAGCCACAGAAAGATAAACCTTTTGCTCTATCCCCTTGAAACAGCTCTGGACGGATAATAGAGCCCGTGCAAGTTGCCTTTTCTTGTGGTAAATGCTTCAGCGTTTCTTCAAAAATCGTAAACACATGTGACGCAAAAGGCAACGCAATTTTATTAGCAAGACCTGGCGTCACATCGGATTCATGAATAACGACAGGAACACCCGCGAGTTTCGCTGCCATGACAACAGGGACAGAAACGAAACCTCCTTTGGAAAAGACAACTTGAGGCTTCACTTTTTTCATAATACGAAAAGCCTGCATCATTCCAGCAAGCACTTTAAATGGATCTGTAAAATTTTTCATTGAAAAATAACGACGCAATTTACCACTCGCAATGCCATAAAACGGAACATTGGGAAATGCCTCGCCTATTAATTCTTTTTCAATACCCTGTTCTGAGCCAATATAGTGGACATCATAACCAAGTTCGAGTAAAGACGGGAGTATCGCTTGGTTTAACGATACATGGCCAGCTGTCCCACCACCGGTTAAAATGATTGTTTGTTGTTTCACATGAATTCTCCTATTCCTTAAAAACCATTGTAGTCAGCACTACTTTTTGTTTACAGTGTTCTATTTTACTATATGCTGACGAAAAGATATAGATGAAGCATGAAAAATTCAGCTTTTCTCTCTTTACATATGCTATACTTGTTCATTATGTTCATGAAGGAAGTATAAAACATGTACCAAACATCTACAATCAAGGAAAAATACGCATTACTCTTAAAAATGATTGTCCCTATACTAGTGACACAAGTAGCTATTTATCTCATTTCATTTTTTGATATTTTAATGTCCAGTCGCTATGGGACGGCAGATTTAGCAGGTGTATCGATTGGCTCCTCTATCTGGATGCCCATTTATACTGGCCTGTCAGGGATTCTTCTTGCCATTACACCGATTGTCTCACAGCTTGTCGGTGCAAAAAAAGAGATGGATGCTAAAAAGGCTGTCCAGCAAGGCATTTATGTAGCCATCATGCTAGCTATTATTATTTTCTCAGGACTCTTTTTTGGCATTGACTGGATACTTAGCAAGATGAGCTTAGAATCTGCTGTACATAATATTGCCAAGGGCTACATTTATGCAATGTGTGCTGGTCTATTACCACTATTCTTATTCTTTGTTATGCGTTGCTTTATTGACGCACTCGGACAGACACGTGTCACGATGATTATTACTTTAATGACAACGCCGATTAATATTGCCCTTAACTATATGTTTATTTTCGGTAAATTCGGCGCACCTGAGCTTGGTGGGATTGGTGCTGGTGTCGCAACAGCCATTACATATTGGCTCATTTTCATGATTACGGTATGGATTATCGCGAAACGAGTACCGTTCGAACGTTTCCGTCTGTTTCACCAATGGCCTAAACTAGAATGGCTGCGCTGGAAGGAAATATTACTCATTGGTGTACCGATTGGCATTTCCTTATTTGCAGAAACAAGTATTTTCTCTGCCGTGACGATGATGATGAGTAACTTTAGCACTGAAATAATTGCAGCCCACCAGATTGCCTTAAATTTCACTTCCCTTTTATATATGGTACCGCTTAGTATTTCCATGGGCGTTACGATATTAGTAGGCTTTGAAATTGGCGCTGGACGCATGCGTGATGCCCGCATTTATAGTTATCTATGTGTAGGAACAGCCATTTTGTTTAGCTTTATTTCTGCTTGTATCCTATTCATTTTACGTGAACCAGTAGCTCATATGTATACAGCAGACAGCATGGTGCTCGAATATGCCGTACAGTTTTTAGTCTATGCGGCGATTTTCCAGCTATCTGATGCGATCCAAGCACCTGTACAGGGAGCTTTAAGAGGATATAAAGATGTGATGATAACATTTATAATGGCCATTATCTCTTACTGGGTAATCGGCTTGCCTGTAGGCTATGTCCTTGCTACGCATACTGATTTTGGCCCATTCGGCTATTGGATTGGACTTGTTGCAGGCCTTACAATGGGTGCTATTACCCTTCTCATTCGCTTACTTATCGTACAAAAAAGAGTGACCGTCTAACGATTAAAAATCGCCTTTTCCTGTTGAGAAAGGCGATTTTTATCGTATAACTCCTGTACGAATGATTTTTACTTGAACTGTCGGCACAAGCTGTAATGATGCAAATTCATCACGCCAGTTTTCTTGAAACATGTTTGGGTGGTAAGCCCGAATATGACGACCTATCCCTAATGTATCTGACTTTTGATTTTGAAGAATGCGTAAAACCTCCTCAAATTCAGCCTGCACACGATCTTGAAACAATTGTTGAACATCTTTGAAAATGGAATCTTTATATAAATGATTTTGGGCAAATTCCTCAATTTCCATGTCTATTTGATAGTCCATCGTGATTCTTCGTAATTCCTCATTCACTGTCCATTTCCTTTTCACATGAATAACATTTGCTGTAATCGGCATTTCTTTTCCATCATGCTTCCACATATAGCTCATTCGTGCTTGTTTACTAGATTGATTCATTAAAAGCAGCATCATTAATGATTGATCTGGTGTTAAGACTGTACCCGTAAAGGTTTGACCTGAAAACAAGGCTAAACCAGCTGCAACCGCATGCTTTCTATCCTCACTTAGCTTGATATATGGAAGAGCAATATCGATTGTCTGTTCAAATAACATCGAGCCAACGGTCTGTAAATCCAGCTTCGGAAAATAGGTATTTTCTTCTGAACTTTCAATAAACCGTTGATAATAGCCTCCTGCACTACCCGATAAATCTTTTGTTAAGTCAATAAACGGTTGAACATCCCCATCTGTTATTGCAATTTTAATGGAAATGGGGTTATGGGGATCACGAAAATAAATATCTAAAATATCATAAAGGGGCTCTTTTACCGTTTGATCCGAAACAAGAATAGTTGATAGTTCTGATAAATCAAGTGTCTGCTCGACATTCAAATTGGCTTTACTACGAACATCCCTTGGTGAAATTCCCTCAGCCATAATAATCTCTGTTTGCTGAGCAGTATTGTTGGGATAGGCATAATAACCTTTATATTCCCCCACACGCCCTTCCACACCAACAAGCGTCACAACGGAAGCATTTTTATAGAGGCGTTCATCCCAACAAGCGACAAGCAGCAAGACGGACAACATCAGTAGAATCCCCTTACGATACACCTTTTCCCCTCCATTTATTCCAATAGATAATGACAATGGGTAACAAAAACGTAAAGACTAAAAATAGATAATGTAAAGAGTTTTTGATTATTTCTATGCTTCGGAATTTAATAACAAAAAGCGGAAGAACAGCTAGCAATATGTGATAGACAACTATACTTCCAATCGGTTTCTTCCTATTTTTCTTCAAATACAGCAAACGAAAAGACAGTCCGAAAATCATGACCGTAACAATCGACCAAGAAAGCCATATATAAACGAAAAAAATATCAAGCCGCTTCACGAATGTGACTTCCTGTGATTTCAAAATATACATAATTGGCTCTGGAATAAGCTTGATCTCCTCCAAACCAAAAAACATTTGCGTAAAAACAATCGACATAAAGAAAAAAATAAAAATGACCAGTTGATAGATGAACAATGGTTTCCCTTTGACCTGTAATTCCTTCTGTACATACGGTCGATAGATGAGGTACATTTCAATTCCAAAATAAGCGTAAGTGCTATGAATGATCCCCGCTATGATTTGTTTATTATTCCACTCAACTGGGAAAAGGTTACTCCACGTTAAGTCAGGTAGCGCTAGCATTAAAAAAATCACAAATAGCAAAATAATCGGCAGTAGCATGACACTCATATTAATGACTGTTTCAGGTCTACTCACATTAGCATAAAGAGATAGTGCAGCAATAATGACTACAACAATCCATTCAGGTGTCTGCGGGAGTACCCATGAGGCTAATACATAGCCCATATAGGCAATTAAAATAGCTGTTAGCAGCAGCCAATAAATTTGATAGATCCATCGAAAGAATGCATTTAAATAGAAATATTGATAATTACGTTCGAAAAATAGGAGTAGACCATAATGTATGACACTACCTACCATAAAGATCCACCAAGCATTCGTCTGACTGCCAATGATTAATGGTGTTTGGAAGGCAATATAAACAACACCTGTCTGTATGATAAATAATAAAAGAAAAAATTGAGCTTTTGAAAGAGAAACATTCATGGTGTATCCTCATTTTTTGCCTGTGCATCCTTTGGCGGCTGAAAGCTAGTAACTTGAACGGATGGCTTAATAAACGGCCAGCGTAAAAAGATTTTAAAGACCGCTTTTGGCTGAAATGGAATGATCGGTGAAAAATACGGCTGTTTTAAGGACGTTAAATTGAGGAGATGAATGAGTAAAATAACAATCCCCACAACAATCCCTAAAAAACCAAACATAGAGGCTAGTACCATAAACGGAAATCGTAGCATACGAATTGTACTATTCAATTCAACGGATGGCACCACATAGCTGGAAATAGCCGTTAGAGCGACAACGATGACCATTAAATTGGATACTAGGCCCGCACTTACAATTGCATCCCCTATAACTAAGCCTCCAACAATCCCGATGGTTTGCCCTACGGATTGTGGTAAACGAATGCTCGATTCTCGAATTAATTCCATAATAATTTCAAGAATAAGGGCTTCGATTAATGGACGATAAGGGATATCCTTTACATCATTTTTCACTTGATTACTTAATTCCAAAGGCAATACCTCAAAGTGAAAGCTAATCACGGCAATATAAAAAGCTGGTAAAAAAACAGCAGTTATAAACGACAGCAATCGGACAATTTTATAAAAGGATCCAACGATTACTCGACCATTGTAGTCGTCTGGTGTTTGATAGAAAGAGAAAAACGTGACGGGTGCAATAAAAGCGGTTGGTGAAATATTCGTCATCACGACAACCTTACCCTCCACTAAATTGGCAACAACCCGATCAGGATGTTCTGTATTTAGCAATTGAGGAAATGGAGACAACACAGAATCCTCCAATGCATCACTTAATTGACCTATACTATAAAAATAGTCGATATCGAGAGACCTAATACGCTTCTCTATCTCACGCAGTGTCTCCGGTTGGATCACCCCATCCATGTAGAGATAATACGCTTTTGTTTTGGTTTCTTTGCCAACCAGAAAAGATTTAACGACAAGCGCTGGATTATTCACCCGTTTGCGTAACAAGGCTAAATTCGTATCGATTCTTTCAATAAAACCTTCATGGGAGCCACGTAGAATATGTTCATTAATAGGTTCTTCAAGATTTCGGTGGACATCGTTGATAATAGAAAGTGTCAGCATTTTCCCTATTTCAGGCAATATAACAATTGTTTCGCCCTGGCATACCCGCTCAATCGCTAGAGGGAGGTCAAAATCTTCTAATGTCGTAATTAAGGTTTCACTCCAAAAAGGCTTTTCTGTATCTAATCGTGCATAAATCGTATCTAATACTTTTTGTACTTCCTTCGCATCAACAAGAGAAGCGTAAAAGCATAAAATAGCAGGGTTTCCTTCATGCCAATCTACCTGTCTGACTGTCAAATCAGATGAATGGTAGAATACTTTTTGCAGGCTTTTCATCATATATTCCACTTTATCCATAAAACGCCTCCTCTATTGGAGAGTATAAGCATTTTTAGCAGTTTTCAAACGCCACTCTTATAAGGGAACAGAGACATAAAAAAAGATGCCCTTAAGGAAAAAGGAGCATCTTGATGGTGTTTTATTTTTTAAAATAAGTCTCGAGATCCTCATACAGAAAAGGCTTACCTTCCATTTTTTCATGTTGGTTATGCAAGGCTAATTCCTTCTCACCCTCTTGTGTCAAGAGAAGCGCGCATATTTCCTTGATATACGCTCCTATTTGGACGAAAAGCGCTCTTAATACGTTAGTATAAGCTCCTATTTAGTTGAAAGGTGCTCGATTACCTTGGTTCCCGCTCCTATTTAGAGGATAGGCGCTCCTTTTATTTTGCTACCCGCTCCTATTTTGATGAAAGGTGCTCCTTTTACATTGCTACCCGCTCCTTTTTGCAGGAATACCGCTCTTTTTTCCTTGATACCCGCTCCTATTTGAAGAAATCCGTTCTAATTACTTTGCCATATGCTACTTTTCTAGAAGGTAGCTCCCCATTAAATCAACAAAAAAAATGCTCTATAAGCCTCGGCAGACTTATAGAGCATCTTTCTTTAAACGGTTGATTATTTTTGGATAAATTGTTGTGTCCAGTAGTTACCTGATTTCACGTAACCTACCCCGATATGTGTAAAGTTACCGTTTAAGATATTCGCACGGTGACCTGGTGAGTCCATCCATGCTTGTACCACCTCTTGTGGTGAACGTTGACCTTGGGCAATGTTCTCACCAGCAGCTTTGTAAGTGATACCTAAAGCTTTCATGCGATCAAATGGTGAACCGAATGTTGGACTTGTATGTGAGAAATAGTTTTTACTTTGCATATCTTGTGATTTTTCACGAGCTGCAGCCATTAATTTTGCATCAGTTTGAAGTGGTGATAAACCTGCTTTTGTACGTTCTGCATTTGTTAATTTAACTACTTCTTGTTCAAACGCGTTTACATCTGAAGTTGTTGTAGATGGTGTTGTTGTAGATGGTGTTGTTGCTGGTTTTTCATTTTGTGATGGTTGATTATTATTTGGTGTCGGTTGTGTATTATCATTTGTAGTTGGCGTCTCTTTAGATGGTGTAGATGCCTGTGGTAATTGAATGTTCCACTTATGATTGTTTGACCATTTATAATAATAAACATTACAGTTCGTTGACTGCTTTACGGAATTCCCTTCTGTTGTATTAGTAGCAGCAGAAGCTATTTGAATTGGAGCTGCTAATAGAAATGTTGCACAAATTGCAGTGAGTGTTTTTTTCATGTTTGCAATTCCTCCTTCTCTGCCATTAATCGTAAGGGATGATTTTCTTTAAATTCCTACCATCATTTGCTAACTACGCCAACAAGGAAAGAAATGCGCGAAAAATCGGGTTTTTTTTACCCTACTTTTTAGTAGGTTTCTCCAATCTATGAAATACTTACGTTCGAAAGAGGGTTGACACTCCTCTTAAACTAGTAAATATTTTCGAAAAACAGCATTTAAAATGAATAAAAAATGTATGTTTTATGCAACCGATCCTATTCCTCATTTTTTCATTTCAATTGTTGAATAGAGCTTGAGATGGCTAGCATTGATAGCTGATAGCCATTCTAATATTACAGTTATGTTACAAAGGCGTTACATTTCATTTACATAAAAATAAAAGAACCTGCGTAAAACTACACATGACCTATATGTGTAAAAATGCGCAGGTTAACATTTTATTTAATTCATCCCAATAACAGGTAGTGAACCAACATTCTCTCCAATGATGACAAGTTTTGCTGGCATTTTAATATACTCGGGCAGCCATTGTACCATCCCATAAGCGTATTGGAACAGCATCGGATTTTTGATGCCCTCAATTGGTACATAGCCTTTCATACGGTAAATCGTTTCAGGTAATGTTCGAACCCAATCTTCAAACTGCTCCTGAGAAAATTCCACATCCGTGAATTCTACTAAGCGTGAGCCAAGCTGCAAGGAGGCAATAGGTGCTTTGACAATGTCCGCTTTATCAGCCTGTGTCGTTGCCTTTAATCCCTCTAATAAATGTAGTGGTACACGCCCATTTGTTGTTTGCAAAATAAAGGCATGTGGGTTTAAGCCCTGGAGCTCGTAGACGACCTGACCTTGCTCCACCTCTGTTAATAAATCTGTTTTATTTGCCAATAAGAGATGTGCATGGCGAATTTGTTCCATAAATAAAGAACGTACTTGCGGTGTTAGCGTTTCACGATGGAGCCAAAGCTTAGAATCAGCTACTGTGACAATGCCTTTGACATTAAGCTTATCAGCAAAAAGGGGTGAATACACAGCATCTAATGCTTCCACGGGATGTGCTGCACCTGTTGTTTCAATAATTAACACATCAAAATCACTATCTAATAGAAGAGATTGAATTTGCGCCTCCGTTTTTTCAGCACCTGAACAGCAAATACAGCCTTCTAGCATCTCTTTAAGAGGAATATCTTTTTCTACTGCCTGTGAGTCAAATGGTAACTTCCCAAGCTCATTCATAATGACTGCTGGCTTTAAGTTTTTTTCTTTTAGTTGGCGAATGACATCTGTAAGCATTGACGTTTTGCCACTCCCTAAAAAGCCACTAAAAAGGTATACATCTTTCATCTTATTCATCCTCCTATAAAAAAAGCTGTCGCAGATGCCGTGAAAGACGACTGCTGCGACAGCTACACTGTTAGTTTGTTGATTCCTCAGTTTTTTCAGCTGTTCCTAAAAGAAGCTCTTTGGCTTTTAACAACTGTGGATCATCCGCTTTCATTTTCGCACGTAAAGCATCCATTAATGCGTACGTTGTATTACCAGTTAAAATACCTGTTTGTTCAAGATTATTCGCTGCTTGTAGTTCTTCTACAGCACGCTCTGTATTGTCATCAAAAATGCCATCGACCTCACCAGGCTCATACCCTAATACTTGAAGCATCTCCTCTGCTGCTTTCACAGAGTCAGATTGTAAACCTGCCTTCATTTCAATAGAGGCATTCAAGTATGGTAAAGAGGCATAAGATGGGTAAGCCACTTTGACATCAGGCTCAATCCCTTTTTCATTAATCCAGTTACCTTTAGGCGTTAACCATTTACCTGTTGTAAATTTCAGATTAGAACCATCTTTTAATGGTGTCACATTTTGAACAGTACCTTTACCGAAGGATGTTTCACCTACAACTTTGGCACCAACAGATTCTTTTAAAGCACCTGCTAAAATCTCTGAAGCAGAAGCACTACCATTATCGACAAGCACTGTGATTGGTAGATTATATTTCTTCCCTGCAATAGCGTTTGTGATTTGTGGCTCTGCATTTTTTTCTTGAACCTGAACAATCGCCTTGCCCTCTGGTACAAAGAAGTTAGAAATATCTACTGCAGCTTTTAAGTAGCCACCAGGATTTTGACGTAAATCTAAGACAATGCCCTTCATGCCTTTACCTTCGTATTCAGCAAGGATTTTGTCAAGCTCTTGGGCAGTTTGTTCACTAAATGATGTAATTTGAATATGGGCAATATTGCCATCAAGCATTTCGCCATACACTGTTTCCACTGGTATATCATCACGAACAATTGTCATGTGAATAGGCTCCGTATTTTCTCCGCGTTTCACTGTTAATTTCACAGGTGTTCCTTTTTCCCCGCGAATGAGTGCCACTGCTTCCGTTGCACTGAAGCCTTGAATGCTTTTCCCATCAACCGTTAAGATGATATCTTTTGGTAATAAGCCTGCCTTTTCAGCAGGAGAATTTTTGATAGGTGACACAACTGTAATATAACCATTACGTTCTTGAATTTCAGCACCAATTCCTTGGAAGCTAGAAGATAAGCCAGAATTAAATTGGTCGGCCTCTTCCTTCACCATAAAGTCAGAATATGGATCTCCTAATGCATCAAACATACCATTGATCGCACCGTCGACTACTTTTTCATCATCAATATCTTGGTAATAGTTATTTTTCAGTAAATCAAATGCTTCATATAATTTTGTAAATTCCGCACGTTCAACCGGAACTTTCACTTCCACTACTTTCTTATCACCAAATGTTAACGCAAAAATCGTTAAACCTGCCGTGATAAGAATAGTAAAGAACATGAGCATGATAAATTTAAACGGTTTCAGTTGAATAAATTGTCCTGCCGGCTTTATTTCAGCTGGTGTCGATTCCTGCTGCTGTTCTGTACTTTCCTTTTTCTGTTCATCCATCTTGATTGTCACCACTCTCATTTACACTAACTTGTTGTCACACTACTACCATCTTAACAGGTTATACAGAAGACGAAAAGAAAAAGACTGTCAAAATTTCATGACAGACCATGTCCAATCATGCTTCATCCTATCTAGTATTCTAGCACCTATTCACCTAAGTTTAGACATATAATGGTACTGCCTTTTAATTTTACTCATTTCCTAGTAGCAGTCAACAAAAAACTAAAAGAAACATAGAAATGCTATAAGAATATAACGTGCAAGAGAGCAAAAAAGTTGCACCTCATTAACTATTCATTAATTTTTGCAGTTTTTTATAGACCGAATGGACGGTTAATCGATGAAAGGTAATAAGTTGCCCTTTATAAACGACAGAAAAAATGCCATATGGAGTAGGCGATTTTTCCATCAGATCCTCTCTATTTTGAAGGTCAATCAGATCTGGTATCAATCCTAATTTATTCGCCGCTACTTGAATGTTTTCTGTAGCTACTTCAACATAGGGGCATTGAAACGAACGCAAAATAGTTAGGTTTTGAAATTTCGCCAATCGTTCCTTCCAGTTATTAGGAAAGTAGGGCAAATCAATATTTTCTTGTAATGCAAACATTAATAATTCGAAATCATAAGGTGCTGTTGCAATACATTGAAATTGGTGCTGTAAAAATAAATCCTTGCTCGGTGTCCAGGATGTTTGATCATTCGATAGGACGACTACTTCTTTTTTCCCTCTCTTTTTGGCATCCTCTAAACATTTTTTCAGTAATTGTGTTCCGTAACCCTTGCCTACTGCACTCACCCAGAGACAATGAATAACTACAAAGCCATCAGCATAAACGACCCTCGACGAGTACTCCGCATCTGCATACTCAATAAAACCTACTTGTTTACCATTTTCAAGTAGCTGTATGTAGTGTAAACCTTTTTCAAATTGTTGATTGAGCCATTTGTTTTTGTTTAGATAGCCTGGCGAATTCTTTTTGCTCCGTAAACAGAAACTGCCCATTCCCTCTAACCATTCTCCGTTCATTTCAAGCATTTCTACCTGTGACATGGCATTTCCTCCAATAATGATTTCTGCTAATTTTACCATTATTGGTGAATGATTCAAATAGCGTTATCGTGAACGTGAATCGCCTTTTCTTAAGCTTACGCATATGATGCTAGTAATGACACATGTAAGGAGGAAAAACAATGGGGAGAAATAATAAACAAAACCAAGGCAATGAATCCATAGAAATTTACGCGGCTAAGCTATCTTATATTGGTACAGCCATTTCAACACTAGGGGATGGCTTACAGACCATTGCAGCTGGTCTTGTACTAGAAGCGCTCCAAAACGCGAACAATGATTCTTCTCAAAATAATAATGGCAACGGGAATGGCAATCAAACAGTGAAAATAGATAATATGCAGAAACAAATTGATTATTTAATTACTGAGCTTAAACAAATTAAAAAAATGTTAAAATAACCCTTTACATAAAGAAAAAGTGTTGAAGACGTTTTGCTTCAACACTACTGTTTTTTTTCCATTTTTTTCGGCGTCCCCTGTATTTCCATCAATTCAGAAACTGTTACAAATTGATAACCCTGTTTTTCCAGCTCAGGTAGAATCTGCTCCAGTGCTTTGACTGTTTGGGCTCGGTTTCCACCACCATCATGAAAGAGAACAATATTACCAGCCTCCACACCTTTCAGTACCGTGTTAACGATACGATGGACTCCAGGGCTTTTCCAATCTAGCGTATCCAAATGCCAGGACCACATCACGACTTTATAGCCTTCCTTGGCAATTGCTTCAATCATTGCATCGGTATATTGTCCCTCGACCGGCCGGAATAATGTTGGCTGATAGCCCGTAATACCAACAATTACTTCATCGGTTTGTTGAATTTCTTTCATTAAGTTCGGCACATTTGTTTTTAAAGGGTGCGTAAATGTGTGATTGGCTAATTCATGCCCCTCTTCATACATTCTTGAAAGGAGTTCTGGATTTTTTTCTGCATTTTGACCGACAATAAAAAAGGTAGCTTTCGCATTATATTGCTCCAAGACATCGAGAATTTCTGCTGTATATTTACGATGCGGGCCATCATCAAAAGTTAAGGCAATGATTTTTTCATCTGTTTGGATTTCCCAAAGAATTTGTCCCGCTTCTTCATAATACTTTCTTCCTTTATTCTCAGAAGAACTCACTTTCATATAAAAAAATGACACGGTAATTAGACAAAGTGGTAGTAAAAACAGTAAAAGCTTTTTCACATTTTCACGTCCCCAAATAATTTTTTCGTACTTTATTATTTGAGGATTTCATAAAAAAATGCTTACGTTTCGCAAATTTGATGTTGTATATGATGTTCCAAATGTTGCACATAATCTTGAATAAGCGATGCTAGTGTCAAATGTTGCTGATTCATAACAATCGGTAGTTCTAACGATTTTTCAGGTATGTTTTCCAGCACATAGATGATTTTTTTGTTTAAGCTCGTCCATAGCTGTAAAATAGCTTCTATTGGCATTTCTTGATAACCCTGTAACTCGACCCATCGCACTTGGTCGTATGTAGTCACTACGTATGGTGAAGCCTTATACTGGATGTTTATTAGTCTTTCAAGATTAACTATAGCCGAATCACATAAATGACCAACTATTTCTTTTTTAGACCACTTTTTCGCCGCAGGTCGATGCGCTATTTCTTCTGCTGTCATCACATGAAATAATTCGGGCACTTTTATAATCCAATATTGTAATTGATCAATCGTCTTTTGCATAATGGTCACTCCCTACCTGATTAATCTGAACATAATAATCTAACAACGCAATGACATCTTGCACTCGTTTATACTCTTTTTCAATTTTAATGGAAATCATTAAAACAGTGATCGTAAAGCTTAATACCGTTATTGACACAAGCTGGACAAGCGACATCCCCACTAAGAACATGTTATTCATCGTCGCAGCAATGAACATCAATACGGACAGAATAACCCCACTTAACGTGATAAAAATAGGCTTATAACGCATAATTTCATCCGCCTGTAATTTTAAAATTCGGATGATATATTGAACCTCTTGAATTGTATATTGCTGTTGAAAAATAACAAAATAAGACCTATATACCTCATCGTTTAGCTTTTTATGAAGTATATTTTTATGAAACTTAAGCACAAATTGATCCCCAAAATCATTCGCCAGCGCTTTCTCAGGCTTTAATAGCTCATCTTTAATGTCAATGAAGGCGACCCTTAAACCTCCTCATCCGCTCATGATAAAAACAATTAGACCTTATACTATATGATAGAAAGATGGAGAAGTAGTACGTCAGAAAGTAAAGTTACTATTTTTTAGTGCTTTTCCGTTGCCAGCTTAGCCCAAACATGGTAGAAGCAAAGACAAAAACCGTCGTACAGAGCCACATTGCCAGTCCATTATAAGCACCTTTAGCAATAGTAATGTTCGCTAAAATGATAATTTGCATCATACAAATAGCAATATACAGCATGATGGTATACTTCATACTAGCACCTCCATTTGCGAAATTTTTTTAATTACCAAATGCAAAAACAAGATCCGTTTCACATACGATTTCTCCATCTACAGTCGCTATTCCTGTCCCTTTTCCTATTGCTCCCTTAACTCGTGTAATGTTCACCTCAAGGCGTAGTTGATCACCAGGTTTTACTTGTTTTTTAAAGCGACAATGATCAATACCTGCCAATAAACCTAAGCGTCCCTCATTCCCCTCCTTTGTTAGCATAATGACTGCACTGACTTGTGCAAGTGCTTCTACAATTAGCACACCAGGCATTACAGGGTAATGTGAAAAATGACCGTTAAAGAACTCCTCATTGATGGTCACATTTTTTAGCCCCACTGCTCGCTTTCCTTCCTCTAATTCCAACACACGATCTACTAAAAGAAATGGATAACGGTGTGGTAAAATTTCTTGAATTTGTTGACCAGTTAACATACGTAATCCCTCCACAGCTTTTTATAGCCTTATTCTAACACTAATTATTAGTAGTTGATACTAAAAATAGAGTTTAAGGAAAAAAAGACAGTGCTACAACCAAAAATAGAAAACAAGCTGTGCCAAATGATACGATGCTCATTGCCGATTTATTCTCCTTTCGCCACTCTCTCACCCCGATAAGTATAAATGTTAAGCCTAATAAGGTGAAGGTAACAGGTAAAAACGTAAAGTCCTTTGTTACGAGACCATAAACGCTAATCATAATAATGACCACAGCAAATAGTAGTTGTAAGCCTAAAGATCTGCTCATTGCAATCACTCCCCCGTTAAATTACTTTTCTGAATATTTTTTCATTACTTTTTCAATATTTCTTTATCGACAGCCGCACTGTAGCTAGAATATAATATTCCATGCATTCACCCTAGAATGATTAGTTTATTAGAATAGGATGGTTTAGCATGTTATCTTTTATTGCAATAGTTCTTTTATTATTTTTAATTCCAGGTCCTGCTGTCATTATCACGATTACACAAACATTAAAAAGTGGTAAAAAGAATGGAATCTATACAGCTTTAGGCATTGGTCTTGGAGATTTAGTGCATACATTAGCGGCTGTTTTAGGTCTTTCTGCTATTTTAATGAAATCAGCCACTGCCTTTGAAGTGGTGAAATATATAGGGGTAGCCTACCTTGTGTATTTAGGTATTCAAATGCTCCTCACAAAACCAAAGAAAATCGAACAACCAACTGTGGAACAAAGCCCTGCTAGTACGTCATTCCGCCAAGGGTTTTTGGCAGAAATTTTAAACCCGAAGACGGCATTATTTTTCCTTGCCTTCCTACCACAATTTATTCAGCACAATGAACAATCTGTCACAAGCCAATTGCTAACGCTGGGGATTACTTTTGTCGTAATGAGTGCCTTGTATACTATCCTACTAGCAATTATTACAAGCTTCATCGGTGAGAAAATCTTTACGAAAACGAGTGGTAGCTCACGTTGGCTTGAAAAGACAGTTGGCTTCGTTTATATCGGTCTCGGTGTCCGTTTAGCGTTACAGACACAAAGTAGATAATTTGAAGAAGAACACGATATGTGTTCTTCTTTTTTGCAGGAAAATGAAGAATGTTAGCCAATACATACTAAAAAGGAGGGTTTAACTTGAATCAACGTCAAGAAAATTTATTTGAGCAATTAGCTCATTACCGTAGCGAGTTGCTCCACTTCCTAGAGCATGTGTCTGAAGAAGAGGCAAATATCATTCCAACTGGTTTTCATAATAATATTCGCTGGAATTTGGGCCATCTCTATCTCGATCAATATTTATGGATAGAAGCATTAACAAAAGAAAAGGATGCGGAGCTAGACGTTTTCATGAAATGGTTTGGTTTTGGCACATCGCCGAATCATTTTGACAAAAAAACGCCTACCTTTGAGGAATTAAAAAGTACTTGACTCGGCAGCCTGACCAAGTCAAGGAACGATATGGTGATCGATTGGCTGAAGAATTTCCCCCTATTGACATGGGCATGCAAACAATTGAACAAGTACTGCTACGCACTATCTTTCATGAAGGGTTGCATTTCCAAGCTATTTTAACCATTCATCGATTCCTGAACTAATTCGGGTCTTTTGCTTCCTTATTCATTGCTAATTTTTAAGTTACCTTTATCAGATGCAAATCAAAATAAGATTTAACCATTTTGTTGCGGTAGACAATTTCCACCTTTATTTATTTCTAAGGCTCGATATATTCTTGTCCGAACGTCTTCAACTTCAGACCAATAAACTTTATTGGCTGCATTTCTGAAGGTGCTCAAGCCCCCAATTGTGCCTCTGAATAATCTTGAGCGTTGACATTATGTACATAAAATAATTGATTACTTCTAAATCGTCATCATGATAATTTTTAAAATCAAGCATCTACACCCATTTTCTCGTAATCTATTATACCAATGATAGGATATTTATGTAAAATTTAGTAAGCTTATAGATTAAAATCAATCTATAAGCCTATATTTCATGTTATTGTTTCGGTGTATTGGCTGTCAGTGGATTAGCATTTGCAACTAATTGAACAGGTGTTGTCGTTTGCTGAAAGCTTTCCTTCTGTCCTTGGTTTGATTTCCCATAGCCTTTCATGGCTGCAAAAAGCGCTACACCTACAATGCCCCAAGTTAAAAATTTCACAGAATAACCTCCTTTCAGTTTTAGTATTAGATAACATAATCGGATTATACGCTACGGTATTTATACAAAAATTTTATTAAAAACAGAAGAATATTATGGTAAAATTGTATATGTGGCAATTTTTTATATATAGGAGGTTTATTACCATGAAGAAAATTTTCACAGGACTTTGTATAACATCAATGTTATGGATGGCTTCACCGGCTGAAGCTGCCACGACTCAAATTAAGATTGACGATGTTGTAGTAAAAACGGATACAGCACCCGAGCAAAAAAACAATCGAACAATGGTACCTTTACGTGTAATCAGCGAAAACCTTGGTGCCCAAGTTGATTGGAAAGATTCGAAAATTACCCTATCGATGAATCAAACAACGGTTTCTTTAAATGTCAACAATCAAACAGTCATTAAAAATGACAAAAAGGAGCAATTAGATGTAAAACCTTACATTAAAAATAACCGTACCTATGTACCGCTCCGCTTTATTGCCGAAACATTTGGCAGCCAAGTCGATTACAAGCAAGGAACAGTGTCTATTGCCACTAAACCATTGCTGATTGAAAATGAAAAAATAAAGGCCCTACAATATGAATACCATATGACAATGGGTGGTATCATTCAGGAGATAAAGGGCAATGCCTATCACAACGCTATTTATAAAATTTTCCAAGAAGAGAAAGGCGACAAAGTAGAAGCTCCAAAGGAATATTATTGGCACTTTAATTTAGATGAACCTGGGTCTTACTACAAGCTTGGCCAGTATGATTTTATGACTCATGACAATAATAGTATCAAGCAATTTGATATTTATTCATTAAACGGTCCTTTCCCAGAAGAACTACTAGAAGGCTATCCTAAGGTACTTCTACATGATGTTTCCGAAAATAGCTGGTATATCTTCTCAGAGCAAGCCGTGAATTCGATTCAACAGCTTATCAACAATGCATCAGAAAATGGCTTTAGTACCGTTATTAGTAATACAGTAGCTTAAATTTTTAATGCTTAACATATTCTGTATGAATTTGCGCAAACTATTCCTATCAACGTTTGCTCGATGGAGGTTTGTCACATGCAGAAATTACTGTTACTAAGTATTGTGCTACTTTTCCTGGCTGCCTGCTCCGCGGAACAAGCTCCGCCTAGTGAGGAAGCCGAAGCCAAAGAACAGACCGTCAATGCAGAGCCAAAAGAACATCAAAGTGTTTTGGTACTTGATGACTAATTGGAAAAGCGTGTTTTGATGAAATACCATCAAAACACGCTTCTATTTTGGACTATCTTTGTATAATCTGTATAAGATTACCACAAGTATCATCGAAAACTGCTATTGTGACATCCCCTGTTTTGGTCGGTGCAATAGTAAACTTTACACCCTTCTCCAGCAAACTCGAATACTCTTTTTCTATATCTGCAACACCAAACATCGTTGCGGGAATCCCTTCTGCGAAAATCCTCTTTTGATAATCTTTTGCTGCAGGATGCTCATCTGGTTCGAGCAAAAGCTCGGTACCCTCTTGATCATTAGGCGCAACAAGCGTTAACCATCTATATTTACCTACAGGAACATCCTCCTTTTTTACAAACCCTAGCTTCTCCGTATAAAATGCCAGTGCCTTCGCCTGATCTTGTACAAATATACTGTTTACTATGATATTCAATATATTTTCCTCCTTGTCTTTGTGGTGTAGTGCCAGTGCCGTCTCTTACTTTACTCTACCCATCCTTTCAGCAAATCTTGAAGTGGTTCTTTATTGAAGATCATCACTCGATATTTTCCCTTACGTTGTGATGTGACGAGTCCTGCATTTTCTAACACTGAAAGATGTTTGGCAATCCCCTGTCTCGAAATAGAAAGTTCATACTTCATGAGAAGGCGAACCGTCAATTCATACAACGTCATCTCGTCACGTTCGGCTAGTTCGTCTAATATAAGTCTCCGTGTCGAATCCCCAAGTGCTTTAAAAATAGCGTCTTTATCCCAATTCATACATCGATTATATGCAACTATTTGGTTGCACGTCAATTAGAAGCAACTAATCAGTTGCATGTATAGGATAGGATGGAACGATTTGTTTTTGTGGGGATTGCTTCTTACATTTTGGAGCGGGTTTTAGTTTTTTTGAGCAGTTGCCTTATTGGTTTGAGCGGGGATAACTCTTTTATGAGCGGTTCTCTCCTCATTTGGAGCGGGGGCTTCTCTTTTTTGAGCGCTTTTCTCATCATTTGGAGCGGAGGCTTCTTTTTTTTGAGCGCTTCTCTCATTGTTTGGAGCGGAGGCTTCTCTTTTTTGAGCGCTTCTCTCATTGTTTGGAGCGAGGGCTTCTCTTTTTTGAGCGGTTCTCTCCTCGTTTGGAGCGGGGGCTTCTCTTTTTTGAGCGCTTCTCTCATTGTTTGGAGCGGAGGCTTCTCTTTTTTAAGCGCTTCTCTCATCGTTTGGGGCGGGTTCCTTACTTTTTGAGCGCTTCTCGCATTGTTTGGAGCGGGTTCTTCTCTTTTTCGAGCGCTTCTATCATCGTTTGGAGCGGAGGCTTCTCTTTTTTGAGCGCTTAACTCCTCGTTTGGAGCGGGTCCTATACTTATTGAGCTGTTTTCACACATTGCCATACGTTCTTATCTCTTTAAATCAATACCTAATATTAATAAATAATTTATAGCAAACAAAAAAACTCCACTTTAAAAAAAGTTCAAAATTGAATTATTTTTTTGATTTAAGTATAGGTAATGCAAAACCACCCTACAACACTGAGAATCAAGGGTCTTTCCTGAAGTTTTGATAGCAAGTTTCATATTCATCTTTCATTAACAAACTTTTACAAGCCAATCCATTTTCATGATAAATCTCTTTATCAATTATTAATTGGATGCTTCTATTTGAATTTGGATAGCTGGGGTCATCATTTACTATGTACAGCGTATCCTCATCCAGCCATTCCATCGCAAAATTACTCTTAGCATCACTATAATAAACTGTTTTGACCTTACTTTTCTCCATATTATTTGTAATTTCAACCCATACATTTACACCACCTGCAGCTCCACCATATGGTTCGTAATAAGCATTAGCATCATACTTTTCTGTAGGGGATGTTACAGGTCCAGGTCCTTTTTGAATAAATTCTCTATCAATATTACTGAATGAAAAAAAGTACATTTTATATACAAAGATTGAAGATGTCAGAACAATGCCTAACAATGTTGCAATGAGCATTTTTTTAGGAAAAGCTTTCTTTGTAATGGTAGAAATCATTATGTTCGCACATAACATCAGAAATAAAATAATCGTAATAAATAATCCAAAAAAAATGAATATAGTCATCCCTCTTTTTTCATTAACATATCATTTCGCAAAACTCTTTTTAAAGTAAAGTAGCGAATCAAATGTTTTTGCTGTTATATTTTTTTACAACAGTTGCTAAAATGGCAATAATAAAAACGATAGCACTATTTATCATTAAATAATACCCAAGTTGCATGCCATAAAACAGCGCGAAAGGATCTCGAATAATTATTATTGCTAATGTTCCACCGAGCGCACCAAAAAAGATTGCTAGTAGTAGTATTGTAAAAGCAGAAAAATAGAGATTCTTCTTTTTTCTGTATGAGATAAACCCAATAATATTTGCAATAACGATAAAAAAACCCATTAGAATTATGAAGAAATAATCCATTTAGCTCTCCTTATATTTTTATTATAAAAACTATAGGTGGACAATTTTGCACCATTAGTTTAATAAGGGTCCGCGAACCCTATTTATCCCATTCTTCTCTGACAAAAGCTATTGCACTTTCTATAGTTACGATCTTTTTTTTGAGCCAACATTCCCCCATTTCTCTTACTAACGGGTGAATAAAACCAATTCTATTAACAATTTTTACATAATCTAACAATACATTTATAACGCTATCGTTTAATCCCAACTCTTGTAAATCTCGCACCAGTTCGATATCATCCTGAGAAACACCGCCATTACTTTTTATTAAATAATCAATTGGTGTTGAAGAATTAACCTGTTGTCTATACCATTCGTCGGAACTCATACCTGTTTTAGCTTTAAACATTTCTACTTCTTTTGCTTGCCATTCCTCTATTGTCATTCCGTGTACTTCTTTAAATCGTTCTTCAGGCGTCGTACCGTATATGACTTTACTACCTCTTTTCTTAGATTGTTTTTTATCTTTAGTCATTCCACATCACTCTTTTCTACCAAAATACGCAGCTAGCTCAATAAGGAAACACCGCTTGTCGATGATACATATCAACATAACATAAAGGGGAATTCGATGATTTACTTAAAATTAATTTTAACATAAATATCCAAAAAAATAATCACCTCAAGACTAACTAACGAGTTGATTTTTTCAAACATTATTATAAATAGCCTCTAATTCTCGCACCGCTTGGAACGGGAGCTTCTCTTTTTTGAGCGCTTTTCTCATCGTTTGGAGCGGGGTCCTTACTTTATCGAGCGCTTTTCTCATCATTTGGAGCGGGTCCCTTACTTTATCGAGCGCTTTCCCATTATTTGGAGCGGGGTCCTCTCTTTTTCGAGCGTTTCTCCCATCATTTGGAGCGGGTCCCTTACTTTATCGAGCGCTTCTCTCCTCATTTGGAGCGGGGTCCTTACTTTATCGAGCGCTTCTCCTATCATTTGGAGCGGGTCCCTTACTTTATCGAGCGCTTTTCTCATCATTTGGAGCGGGGGCCTCTCTTTTTCGAGCGCTACCCCCATCATTTGGAGCGGGTCCCTCACTTTTTTGAGCGCTTTTCTC